>NZ_JBTEKS010000072.1:0-15046 GCF_054333355.1 Methylomagnum sp.
CTCTCCCAGGGGGAGAGGGAGGTAAAGCCGGTCATTGGCCTGTTGCCCGGTAGCCGCGCCAACGAAATCAAGCGCTTATTCCCGGTCATCCTGGATGCCGCCGGGCGCTTGGCGGCGGAATTCGCGGGGGCGCGGTTCCTGCTGTTTCAGGCCAGTTCGGTGTCCGATGACACTTTGCGGGAAGGCTTGGCGGGGCGTGGCTTGAATCTCCAAATCATCCAAGGCCAGGATTACGACGCCCTGCAATGCTGTGACGCGGTCATCACCGTGTCCGGCACCGCCACCCTGGAAGTGGCCTTGGTCGGCGTGCCCATGGTCATCGTGTATCGACTCACGCCACTGAGCTACTGGCTGGGCCGGATGCTCATCAACATTCCCTTCATCGGCCTGCCCAATATTCTGGCGGGCAAATCCATCGTCCGGGAATTCATCCAGCATGAGGCCAGCCCGGAAAATATCGCCGCCGAAATAGGGAAGATTCTCCGCGAACCCGAATATGCCGCGAGTATCCGCGAGAAGTTGCGAGCGGTGCGGGAGAAGATTGGGGAGCGGGATGGGTCGGCGGAATTGGCGAAGTTGGCGGCGGGGATGTTGGGGGTTGACGGCGAAACCTAGGCCGCGTTGTAGGCTGGGTTGAGGTACGAAACCCAGCGGCGCGGGGGAATTGCTGGGTTTCCGCGAAGCTTCAACCCAGCCTACGCGGGCTGGTCGCGGTTAGCTGTATAGGATGGGTGCAGCGCAGCGGAACCCATCCTACAAAAGAAGATGTAGGGTGGGCATGTACCCCTGCCCACCGATTTATGGTTTTGCGGAAAATTTTGGTGGGCATGAGTACATGCCCATCCTACTTGTTTGAGGAACACACCATGAGTCGCGCTTTCGTCAAAGAAATGGATGAGCAAGCGGAGAATCCGCTGGAACGGCCCCAAAGTCCCCACACCAACTACGTCACGCCCCAGGGCTTCGCCGCGCTGGAGGCGCAAGTGCGGGAATTGAGCGCCCAGCGGGACGCGCTGGTGGGCAAGGAGGACTTGGGCAGTCAGCAGCAAATCAAGAACGTCGAGCGCGACCTCCATTACTACGCCGAGCGGGTCAAGCGGGCCGTGCTGGTCCGGCCCGAAACCCAGCCCCACGACAAGGTGCATTTCGGCGCGGCGGTGGAAGTGGAGGACGCCGACGGCGAACGGTCGCGGTTCGTCATCGTCGGCGAGGACGAGGCCGACGCGGCGCAGGGCAAGATCAGTTGGGTGTCCCCGCTGGCCCGCGCCCTGCTGAACGCCGGGGTGGGCGATTCAGTGACATGGCACCGTCCCGTGGGCGACAAGCCATTGGAAATCGTCGCCATCGGCCAGCCCTGAGCGATGACCAAGGATTTTCCCTTGCCCTACATCATCCGTCGCAGCCCGCGAGCCAAGCGCCTGCGGCTGGTGGTGAAGCCCGCCGGTCTCGAACTGGTGATTCCGCCCGCCCTGGACGAAGCCAAGGCGCTGGAATTCCTGCATCGGCATCGGGATTGGGCGGCGGGCAAGCTGGCGGAATTGCGCAGCCAGGCGGTTGAATCGGCGCCGCCGCGCCTGCTGGCCTCGGGCGACACCGTGCCGTTCCAGGGCCGAGAAGTGCCGCTGCTGATCCGCGAGGAACCGGGGCGGCGGACCCGCATCGAATTCGATAGCCAGTTCGTGATCACCCTGCCGCCGGGCACCCCCGCCCAAGTCCACCAGCGGGCGCACGCCGCTTTGTTCGCCTGGGTGAAGCATTGGCTGCATGGCGAAGCGGGCCTCATCGCCGCCCGCCATGGTCAACGGTTCGGCTTGCAGCCCCGCGAAATCCGGGTCAAGCAAATGAAAAGCCGCTGGGGCAGTTGCGGGCCGCGCAACGACATCAACCTCAACTGGCTGCTGGCCTTCGCCCCGCCCACCGTGCTGGAATACGTGGTGGTTCACGAACTCTGTCACATCCGCCACCGCGACCATTCCGCCCGGTTCTGGGCGCTGGTGGCGCAGCATTTGCCGGGCTGGTCCCATGAGCGGCAGTGGCTCAAGCGCCAGGGCGGCGAGTTGTTGCGGCGCTTTGGGTGACGTTTTTGCTGGTTCCCAAGCGTCGGCTTGGGAACCAGCAAAATCATCATTCAGGATGCTTCCATGACGCCAAGGCTCAAACACAACCTGCTGACTTGGACGGCCTTGCTCGCGCTGTTCGTCGGCCTGCAATTCTTCGTCAACCGCAACCTCGCGACCGGGATTCCCCCGCCGATTCACGGCCCCATGCTGGATGGCCGGGAATTCGCCGGTATCGACAGCCTGCCCAAGCCCGCCGTGATTTATTTCTGGGCCAGTTGGTGCGGCGTGTGCGAGTCCATGCAGGGCACGGTGCGCGGCTTGGCGGCTGACACGCCCATCCTGACCGTGGCCTTGCAATCCGGCGACGGGCTGGAAGTTGGGGCGTATATGAAGAAGCAAGGCTTCGAGGTGCCCGCCGTGTTGGACCCGGACGGGACCATCGGCAAGTCGTATGGCGTCCGGGGCGTGCCGACCCTGTTCATCGTGGGACGGGATGGCACCGTCAAGTCGTCGACGGCGGGCTATACCAGCGAATTGGGTGTCCGGGCGCGGCTTTGGCTGGCGGGATTTTGGGGGGCGCTTGATGAGTAACTCCATCGCCCTGCTGGGTGAATACACCCCGACATTCCCCCCACACGCCGCCACCGATGCGGCCATTGCCCATTCCGCGAAGTGGCTGGGCGCGAACATCGACGCGACCTGGGTTTCAACCGAGGCCATCGACCCAGGATTATTCGAACGGTTCGCGGGGGTATGGGTGGCGCCGGGCAGTCCGTATAAAAGCATGGAAAAAACCTTATGGGCCATCCGTTACGCGAGGGAAAGCGGGATTCCCTGCGTGGGCACCTGTGGTGGTTTCCAGCACATGATTATCGAATATGCCCGCCATGTGCTGGGTTTCGAGGATGCCCAGCACGCCGAATATGACCCCTATGCTTCCACGCTGTTTGTCTCGCGGCTAACGTGTTCGCTGGCCGGGCGGGGAATGCGGCTGGACTTTCTGCCTGAATCGCAGGTGGCCGCGATTTATGGAGACCTGACCGCCACTGAGCAGTATTACTGTAATTTCGGGGTCAACCCGGATTATCTGGATGAATTGAAGCGGGGACCGCTGCGGATTTCCGGCTCGGATGGCGAGGGCGAGGCCCGCGTTATTGAGCATCCCGGCCATCCATTCTTCATGGGCACCTTGTTCGTGCCGCAGGCCCGCTCGACGCCCGCCACACCGCACCCGTTGATTACCGCCTTCCTGAGGGCTGTAATCGACCGCGCCACCATCGCTGAGGAGAACGCCCCGTGACCACCTCCCTTCCCGCCGCCATGACCGCCGTCGAAATCACCCAGCCGGGTGGACCCGAAGTCTTACAACTCTGCCAGCGGCCCATCCCGGCGCCCAAGCCGGGCGAGGCGCTGATTAAAGTGGCGGTGGCCGGGGTCAACCGGCCCGATGTCATGCAGCGCCGGGGACTCTATCCGCCGCCGCCGGGCGCCCCCGACATTCCCGGCCTGGAAGTCTCCGGTGAAATCGTGGCGCTCGGCCTGGGCGTGGAGGGGCTGACGGTGGGCGATTGCGTGTGCGCCCTGGTCACGGGCGGCGGCTACGCGGAATACTGCACCGCCGCCGCGCCCTTGTGCCTGCCCATCCCGAATGGATTGAGCCTGGTCGAGGCGGCGGCGTTGCCGGAAACCTTCTTCACGGTCTGGACGAATGTCTTTGACCGGGGCGGACTCAAGGCGGGCGAACGCTTCCTGGTGCATGGCGGCAGCGGCGGGGTGGGCTCCACCGCGATTCAACTGGCGCGGGAGTTCGGCGCAACCGTCTTCGCCACCGCTGGCGGGCCGGAAAAATGCACATTCTGCGAGGGGCTGGGCGCTCAGGCCATCGACTACCGCTGCGAGGATTTCGTGGACCGGGTGCGGGTGCTGACGGACGGGAAGAGCGTCGATCTCATCCTCGACATGGTGGGCGGTCCCTACCTGCAACGGAACCTCGATTGCCTCGCGCCGGGCGGACGGCTGGTGTTGATCGCGGTGCAGGGCGGCCCGAAGAGCGACATCAACCTCCTGCCCGTATTCCTCAAGCGCCTCACGCTCACCGGCTCCACCCTGCGGCCCCGCTGCGTGGCGGAGAAGGCCGCCATCGCGGCGGCCTTGCGGGAAAAGGTTTGGCCGTTGCTGGACGCGGGCCGGGTCAAGCCCATCATCCACGCCGCGTTCCCCTTGGCCGAAGCGGGCGAGGCCCAGCGCCTCATGGAAACCGGCGGGCACATGGGCAAACTCGTGCTGACGGTGGGCTGAGCCGATGCTTGGCCGGATATGTCGCTGGGGATTGGTGCTGGGGCTGCTGTCCGGGGCGGCGCTGGCGGACATGAACAAAGGCTTGGATGCCGTCGAGCGGCGCGACTGGCCCAAAGCCTTTGCCGAGTTCCGGCCCCTGGCCGAGAAGGGCGACGCGGACGCCCAGGTCAACCTCGGCAATCTCTACATGAAAGGCTATGGCGTCGAACAGGATTACATCGCGGCGCGGCGCTGGTATTTGAAGGCGGCGGCGCAGAACAACGCCACGGCGCAAGGCAAGCTCGGGCTGATGGATTATTACGGGCTGGGCGTCGAGGAAAACCACGCCGAAGCGGCCCGCTGGTTCCACGAGGCGGCGGAGCAAGGCGAGCCGGGGGCGGCATCCATTCTGGGGTCGCTGTACGCCGCTGGCGACGGGGTGGAAAAGGACCAGGCTCAAGCCTATGTCTGGTACACCGTGGCCATTGAGCGGGGGAGTCGGGACGCCGAGTCCAACCGCGCCGCCTTGGTGGACGAGATGAGTCCCGGCGAAATGGACACGGCCTTGACCCGCCTCGCGGCGTGGCGGAAGCAGCATGAGCCGGAGATGGAGGAAGCGCCGCCACAAGCCGGGACGGGCGGGGCGCCTGGCAAGGCGAAGGGGGGCAAGCCTAAACAATCCGCTAAACCCGACGCCAACGCCGCGCCGTCGAGTTCCGGGCCGAAGCACAAACCCCATCCCCCGCACCCGCCGGGGCGGCATTCCGAATCAAAATGAATAGGACTTACGCAACTTTTGGCTCGTAGTCCCGCCTTCAGGCGGCAAATCACCGCCTGAAGGCGGGTCTACGAGCGCTCCAAGCCATTGAATGGCAAGGCTGCGTAAGTCCTAATGAAAATCACCGACCGGCGATATGCGCGAGACTGCATTCAAACTTTGGCGGAATGACATCACCGAGAATGGGCCTACCTGAATCCCGGTGGCGGCCTGGAAAAGCGGGTGGCGAAAATGCAGGCTCGACTGCGGGGCGGGGCGCCGTCATAGGCTGGGTTGGGGTTTCGCGGAAACCCGGCTTACCCGCCCGGAAAAATGGCTGGGTTTCGTGCCTCAACCCAGCCTCACTGCCATTAAGTTAAGAGTGCGCGGGCTTTTATTTCGTTGGCTGAGCCTGTCCTGAGCGCAGCCGAAGGGCGGAGTCGAAGCCAGCGAAATCAAAGCCTCTCGGCAGGTTCGCTTCGACTCCGCTCAGCGAACGGGTAGCCTAACTTAATGGCAGTGCAGTGCCACCCAGCCTACGAACCTACCCAACAAAGGCCGGTCCCACTGGCTCGCTCTTCCCCGCATACCATTCCGGCGACCGCGCCACCCTCGGCAAGGGCCGAATCGCCCGCTCCCAGGCCGCGAATCCCCGCCCCGGCACAAACTCCGAAATCACCCCCGTCCCCGGGTCCAGCGCCGCCAGATGCAGCCAGCCATGGCCGATCAACTCCTGCAACGGCGGTTGCCGCTGATAGATCGCGGCCAGCACCCCCGGTTTATGCTCCACCACCAATTGCAGGCGCATGGCCTCGTGGATTTCGATCATCTGCCGGGGCAGCCCCGTGCGCAGGTCGCTGGACGCCCCCTCCATCACGCCGAACAGCCCGGTGACGTTGTGGGGCACCTTGGTGCCGCAGCCGTAGCGCTCGTTGTTGACGGTGGAGAAGTAATATTCCAGGTTGATGCCCGCGCCCACCGGCCCGACCGCCAGCAGGATGCCTTCCAGCACCGCGCCGTCGGGGTCTTGGGTCGGGTCGTAGGAAATCAGGAACACCCGCCGGTCCAGGAACACGCCCTGGCTGGCGGCGCGTCGGCCCACGAAGGCGGCGGCGTTGGTGGCGTGGCCCAGTTCCGGGCGGGCCTGACTGAAGTCGGTGGCCCGCTCGGCGATGTGGAGCAGGGCGTCTGGCAAGTCGGGATCGCGGGGGGCCGAGGCCAGACGGCGGCAGCGCTCGTGAGCCGATAAATGCCGCGCCCGGTCGAGTGCCTGGGTCAGTTTATCGAGCGCGGGCTTCAACGCGGGCGGCAAGTCGGCCAAGTCGAACCACGCAATGTCCTCGTTGCAGGTGTTGTGTTCCGCGCCCAGGAACCAAGTGTCGGCGGGAATCTCGATGCCGCGCTCTGCTAGCTGCCTGCGGACTTCGGGCCGATTCGCCAGGGCGGCGAAGGCGCGGGCGTTGGGTCCGCCGTGGCGGCCACTGCACGCGCCGCAATCGTAGGCGGCGAGGTGCGGGTTGTTCTGGCTCATGGAGCCGTGGCCCATCAACACCACCAGCGGGCCGAAGCCGTAGGTCAGCCCGGCGTTGCGCAGGAACCCCGCCACCCGGTCGGCCTGTTCCGCGTCGGTGAGGCCCAGCCGGGGTTGTTCCGGCGTGGCGGTTCCGGCGTGGTCGGCGTTGATATAAAGCCGGGTGGGCACCTCCGGCACCAGCAGGCGGTCGGCTTTCTCAACCAGCGCCGCGAGCCGGGCCGGCAGGAACACCTTGCCCAAGAGGCCCAGCAGCACGGCGGGGGAAAGCAGGCCGGTCAGGACCGATGAGGACACGAGGTTGCGGCGGATTTCCTGATTGAACAGGGCCGACCAGCGCCGCCGCCAAGTCCGCCGCTGGTCGTGCTGGTCCTTCAAGTCGCGGAGGCCCGGCCTCGGCACTTCCCGCACTTCGTGGGCGGGCGTCACCACCACCGGGCACAGCGCCGTGACCGTGTCATCGTCCAGGCCGCGCCAGTTGATGGCGACGCCGAAGAAGCCCGCCGCGCCCAAGGTTTCGATGGCCGGGTTAAGCTCCTCCAAATGGCGGCGGAAGCCTTCCTCCCGGTCGTCCATGCAAAAGATGAGCTGCGCCTCGGGCCGCGTGTCCCGGCTGGCCCAGCGCCCCCGGCCCCGGTTGTTGGCGAGGGCGTTGAACAACTCCTCGCGGTAGCGGCGCTCGTAGGCGCACAGCCATAAATAGCCCCGTTGGGCCGGGGCGAGATCGTCCAGCGCGGACAACAGGGCTAAACATTCCGGCCCGGACAAGGCCCGGATGTCCCGCCCACCGAGGCCCAAATGCTGGGCCAGCCGGAACAGCCGCCAGCCCTCGCGGAACGGGGTGGGGCGTTCGGGGTGATCCGCCAGCGGGCTGTGCTTCCAGGTGAAAATCATGTCGGCCAGGGTGCGCCACTCGGCCCGTTCGGCCCGCTCGCTGCCCGCCTCGCCGATCAAGCGCTGGGCGCGGGCCGAGAGATACTCCGGCAGATGGCCCTCGAACAGCGCGTGGCGGACCAGGAACTCCGACAGGTTTTTCTCGAAGTGGACGCGGAGCGCGGGCAGCTTGGCGGGCGTGCCCCAGGTGTCGCGGCACAGCCGTTCCAGCGCTAGGCGGTCCAGAATCAAGCGGATCGCCAAATAGTCCATCAGCGAGGTGGGCGCGGCCTGATTGGCCTCGTAGCCGGGCCGATGGTGCCGCCAGTTCACCAAGCCCGACCAGCCGGGCAGTTCCAGCGCCAGCCGCTTGAGATAGCCCGGCCAGCGTTCTTCCGGCAGGCCCAGGCGGGTCAGTTCCCCCTGAACCGCGTCCACGGCTTCGATGGGCAGGGTGGAGAGCGCCGCCCGTCCGCCGTCCGTTTCGGCCAGGATTAAACCGGCGTCGGCGGGCGCGAGTCGACGCCACGCGGCGTACAAGCCCTCGCGACGCGCCGGGGCGTGCCACGCGGCCAAGCCCTCGTCCAAATGAGACGCGCAGACGCGGATGAGGCCGGGGCGCACGCCGTCCAGCGCATCCTGGCCGGTCAGCTTGAGGACCAGTCCGCGCAAGCTCAGCCCCTCGCCCAGGTCGGCAAAGGCGGCGTCCAGCAAGGCGCGGGCGTCGGCGCGCATTTTCAGATGGGCCAGCGGGGCACCCTGACCGGCTTCGCCAGCGGTGGCGGCGAACTGGCCCAACATGTGTTCCGCTTGATGGAAGGACAGGTCCAGCAGTTCTTCGGGGTGCAGGGCGAAATCCTCCAGGCCCAGCGCCGACAGGCAAGCCTCCCACAGGTCGCGGACCAGTTCGCGTTCCGCCTGCCCGGCGCTTTCCAATAAGCGCTGGCGGGTGGCGGGCGGCAGGTCGGCTTGAAAGCATTCCAGCGCGTTCAGCTCCTCAATCAGCCAGTTCAATTGGCCGGGCGTGATGGCGTCGAGACCATGGACCAACGCCATGCGGTGGATGTCCCGGCGGGTCAGGGTCCGCCCGGCGATTCCCGGCAATGGCCCGGCGGCGCGGCCATCGGCTGGCCCGGCCAGCGCGGCGTCCAGGTCTTCATCCAGGATGCGGCCCCGGGCGTGGAACTCGCGGAATCGCGCTTCCGGCAGATAGCCGTGGATGCCGGTCAAGCGCTCGGCGGCGGCGAGCGCCTCGGTGAAGGGAAGGTGCTGGTAGCCGTGCAGGGTGTTGTGATGGACGAAGTTGAGGATGGGCGCCTGCCCCGGCAGCACATGGTCGAGGCGGTCGACGGCGTCGATCAGGCGTTGGCGGATGTCCGGGGTGGATGGCGCGGCTTGGGCGTGGGGCGAGGACACGGGAAGACTCCAATCGGTTCACGGTGGGAAGGTGGGAGCGGGCTTTAGCCCGCGACAGCAGGCGTAGGTCGGGCCTGTATTCCCATGCCCGACATTCCCGGCTACGGACTTAGGCGATTTCCGAAAATGCTTGTCACCGTTGATCTGGATGTAGGATGGGTAGAGCGTACTCGCGAAACCCATCGAGCCGGACCCAGGGTGATGGGTTTCGCTTCGCTCTACCCATCCTACAGGTATGTCTTTTCCTGGAAATCGCCTAAGGCTAACAGCCATGTCAGTGAGCTTGACATCCCGGCATAGGAAAATACCGATAATTTGCCCAATCCCGTCCCGAGTGAAAATCCCGACCATGCCCAGCCCCTTTAGTTTGCCGCGCCCGTTTCGCTTTGCCTCGATGACTTTGTTGGCGGCGGGGCTGTCGGGCTGCCTCGCGCCCGCGACCCTCGACGGCATGTCCCTGTCCTACAACGAGGCCACCGCCGACGACATTTCCAAGCAGCTGCTGCTCAACATCGCCCGCGCCCGGCATAACGAGCCGATCCATTTCTCCGGCATCTCCAACATCGCCGCGACGCTGAACTTCCAGGCCAACATCGGCACCACGCCGCCCCTGACCGGCAACAACGGCACCACCCTCATGCCCATCCTCGGGGCCGGGGCGTCGGAGAATCCCACCATCAGCATCATCCCCATGCAGGGCGAGGAATTCACCAAGCGGATGCTGGCCCCGCTGACGGAGGAAAAGCTGGCCCTGCTGCTGCGCCAGAACGTGGACGTGGATTTACTGCTGCGGCTGGTGGGGCTGGAATTCCGCAGCCGCGAAAACGGCCGCGAGGAGGTTTACCACAACCGCCCCCGCAATCGGGACGATTACGCCCTGTTCCGGCGGATGGTGCTGCATTTGTCGTCCATTCAGGACCGCGACGAGCTGTATATCGAACCGTTGGACTTCGAACGGCACTGGACCCTGCCCGCCGACAAAATGACCGCCGAAGGATTCCGCGCCTTGGAGAAGGACTATGCCATCGAGTTCGACGCCAACCAGCGGGTTTATCGGCTGGGCAAGCAGGTGTCGGGCCGGATCATCATCACCAATTACGATCCCGACACGCTGCCCGAACCCGAGCGCATCCGCCTGAACGACGAGGCGGAGCAGAACGCCCCCAATGATTTGCTGCTGGACATTCGCCAGGGCCACCCCGGCGGCGAATATCCCCTGCACGGCAGGCTCCGGCTGCGGAGTTTCAGCAACATCCTCTATTTCATTGGCCGGACCCTGTCCATCGAGCCGGAAAGGGACATCGTCAAGGACCCGCGCACGCCCGCCGTGGCGCAGAATCCGGTGTCCGTCCTGGAAATCACGGAAACCGACGATGAGCCAGCGAATGTGGGTTTGGCGGTGGAATACAAGGACAAGCATTACGCCGTCCGCCCGAACCAGGATTACCCGTGGAATGAAAACGCCTTTCGGGTGCTGTGGCAGATTTTCCAGATGACCATGGCGGAATTGCCACGGAACGCGGGGCCGAGCATTACGATTTCCAAGTAGGATGTTGTGCGCCATCGTTTTGGGCGCGGTTAGAAACCGCTCCCACGGAGGCCGGCTCGCGGGGCTGCGCCCATTTCCCCGCATGGGCCGAGAACTCTTGCCAATCAAGCCACTTGATGGCGACGCCCCACGAACTGAACTGTGGACATTCGCCGTTTCTTGAAAAAGCTTGGGAAGTCGCGCAAGTCCTATCAACCCACGGAGCCGACATGAAAAAAATCAACGCCCTGGTCAGGCCGGAAGGCACTCTGGAAATCCTGTCCCGGCTGGAAGTCGCCAAGTTGCTCGATACCAGCCAAGGCGGACTGCATCATTTGCTGCGGCGTTGCTCCCTGGCGGTGTTGAATTGCGGCAGCGCGGTGGACGACGCCAAGCTGGTGATGGAGCAGCACGCCGATTTCGACGTCCGCGTGCTTCAACAACAGCGCGGCATCAAGCTGGAACTCGCCAACGCCCCGGCCACGGCCTTCGTCGATGGGGAGATGATCCGGGGCATCCGCGAGCATCTGTTCGCCGTGGTGCGGGACATCGTCTACACCCATTCGGAAATCGTCTCCAACCCGGCCTTCGATTTGGGCCAGCCCGAGGACATCACCAGCGCCGTGTTCCACATCCTCCGCAACGCCGGGACGCTGGTTTCCGACCAGGCGCCGAAGCTGGTGGTGTGCTGGGGTGGCCATTCCATCAGCCGGGAGGAATACGAATACACCAAGGAGGTCGGCCACGAGCTGGGCCTGCGCGGCCTGGACATCTGCACCGGCTGCGGTCCCGGCGCCATGAAGGGGCCGATGAAGGGCGCCGCCATCGGCCACGCCAAGCAGCGGCTTTACGATGGCCGCTACGTGGGCATCACCGAGCCGGGCATCATCGCCGCCGAGCCGCCCAATCCCATCGTCAACCAACTGGTCATCATGCCGGACATCGAGAAGCGGCTGGAAGCCTTCGTGCGCTTGGGCCACGGCATCATCGTGTTTCCCGGCGGGGTGGGCACGGCGGAGGAAATCCTGCACCTGCTGGGCATCCTGCTGCATCCCGACAACACCTACCTGCCATTCCCCCTGATCCTCACCGGCCCGGCGCAGAGCGCGCCCTATTTCGACCTGATCGACCGCTTCATCGGCACGACGCTGGGCTGGTCGGCCCGCAGCCGCTACCGGGTCATCATCGGCGACCCGGCCCGGGTGGCCCGCGAGATGAAGGAGGGGCTGGGGCTGGTGCGCCAGTTCCGCCGCCAGCACAGCGACGCTTATTACTTCAACTGGCAGTTGCGGGTGGAGCCAAGCTTCCAGGCGCCGTTCGCGCCCACCCACGCCAACATGGCGGGCCTGGAACTGCACCGCGACCAGGCGCCGCATTTGCTCGCGGCCAATTTGCGGCGGGCGTTCTCCGGCATCGTGGCGGGCAATGTGAAGGTGGACGGGATTCGGGCCATCGAGGAACACGGCCCCTTCGAACTGCGGGGCGATCCAGCGGTGCTGAAACACCTGGATGAATTGTTGGCCGCGTTCGTGGCGCAGGGGCGGATGAAGCTGCCGGGGGTAGGCTATAAGCCTTGTTATCGGCTGGTGGCGTAAGGAAGTGATGGGGCGAACCCACGCCCCCAACCAAGCAACCTCACCCATCCCGCAGACGCGGTTCCGCCGCGATGGCCGCCCGCAAGACCTTCAAGGCGCCGTCATAGTCGAAGGCTCCAATCAGCCGCTCCATGGTATCCGCCGCGCCGCCCAGCGCCGCCCGCAAGATCGGCGCGGCCTCCCGGTAGGCCGCGTTGGTCGCCATGTCGTCGATTTCCAGCAAGGCTTCCAGCCGCGCCAGCCCCCAGTCGATGTCATCCCCGGCCCCGCCATTCGTCTCGGCGTCGGCCAGCCAGCTTCGCAGCCCCGCCACGAGTTCCCCCAGCGTCGGCGCCAAAGCCTCCATCGCCTGCCGAACCTCCGCCATGGGTCGGCCCGCCTTTAGCGCGGCTTCCAACTCGCCCGCCCGAGCCACCACCAGGGCCGCCCCCAGCGTCTGCCGGTGTCCCGCACCTCGAAGCGGATCACGGCGGAGTCGGCGGCGTCCTCCACCAGACGCGCCCGCAGCGCGACGGCGCCCCGCTCGGTGAACTTGATGGCGTTGCCCGCGAAATTCAGCAGCACTTGCCCGAGCCTAAGGGCGCCCCCCGGAACTGCCCCGTCAGGGCCGGGTCGATGTCGTGGATCATCTCCAGCCCCTTCCGCTCGGCCCTTTCGCACGTCAGCGAGCCAATCCGGGCGAACACGCTTTCCAGGTTGAACTCCACGCTTTCGAGAACCAGCTTGCCCGCCTCGATCTTGGAGACATCCAGGATGTCGTTGATGATCGAAAGCAAATGCCGGGCGGATTCGGAAATCTTGTCCAGCCGCTCCCGCTGCCGGGCGTCGGCGAGTTCCCGCCGCAGCAGATGGGTCAGCCCGACGATGGCGTTCATCGGGGTGCGGATTTCGTGGCTCATGTTGGCGAGGAACACGCTCTTGGCCCGGTTGGCCGCCTCGGCGGCCTCCTTGGCCTGCACCAGGATGGCTTCCGCCTCCTTGCGCTGGGCGATGTCGGTGCCGATGGCGGCGCCCGTGGCCCCGATGCCGCCGACTTGCTCCTCCAACTCCTCGCGGGTCCGGCGGGCGTCCCAGTCCAAGACATACAGTTCCGCCACCTCTTCCGGCGCGTAGCCCAGCATTTCGCAATACCGGCGATTGGCCTCGAAGACCTTGCCGGTGTCGTCCAGCATTACGATCCCGTCCCGCGATTCGTTGATGAGGACGCGCCGCAGGATAGCCTCCCGCGCCTTGGCGAACTCCGCCTGCTTGCGCTCGCTCACGTCGCGCAGGAAGCCATGCCAGAGGGTGCCGCCGTCGGTCTCCCGTTCCGGGATGGCGTTGCCCTCGACCCAGATTTGCCCCTTGCTGGGATGCAACACCCGGAACTCGGCCCGCCAGGGCGTCAACATCCGCGCCGACGCTTCGATGCTGGCCTGGACCTGGGCGATGTCGTTGGGATGAATCAGCGTCCAGATGGCCGAGGCGTCCTCCGCCAAGGCGGCGGGGGTCAGGCCGAAAATGTCCTCGATGGCGGGCGAGGCGTAGGGAAAACAAAAACCGCCGTCCGGCTTTTGGCGGAGGAAACCAATCACGCCCGGCGCCGTGGCGGCGATTTTTTCCAGCCGGGACTGAAGTTCGACCCGCGCCCTAAGTGCGTCCTGGATTTGCTGCTGCTGGGTGATGTCGCGGGCGATGCCGAGTACGCCGATCAGCCGACCCTCGGCGTCGCGCATGGGGGTCTTGATGGTTTCGAACAAGCCCCGGCAGCCGCCTTCGGCGAAGGCCAGCCATTCTTAGTTGACCCTCGGCCCGCCGGACTCGATGGCGGCCCGGTCGTTGGCGCGGAAAAAGTCGGCGCACTCCCGGCTCACGAAGTCATAATCGGTGCGGCCCACGATGTCCGCTTCCTTGGCGCCGAACAGCCGCTCGAAGCTGGGATTGCAGGCCAGATAAACGCCCGCCGGGTCTTTCAGCCACACCGGATCGGGAATGGTCCGCACCAAGGTTTCCAGGCGGGTACGCTCGCTCTCCAAGGACAGCTTGGCCCGCCGTTCCTCGGTGATGTCCCGGAATGACCACAGCCGCGCCCGCTCGCCCTCCAGCCACAAGGGCCGGCTGCAACGCCCGAACACCCGGCCATCCTTGAAGTCCAGGCAGTCGCATTGCTCGTCGTCGGTGTCGTACAGGTGCCGGACCTCCCGCAGAAAGCCCTCCGGGTCAGCCAACTGATCCAGGGCGTAAGCCAGGATCGGCTCGTCATCGCCCGCCGCGATGAGTTCATCCGGCATCCGCCACAGCTCCGCGAAGCGGCGGTTCACGCCCAATACACGGCTCCCCGCCCCCACCACCAGAATGCCGTCGGCGGTGGAGTCGAGGGTGGTGCGCAGCAGAACCTCGTTCCGCCGCCGCAGCAACTCGCTACGCTTGTACCCCGAAATATCGGCGATGGTGCCCGCGCTGACCAACGGCTGGCCCTTATCGTCCCGCGCCAACACCCGCCCCCGCACATGCACCCAAATCCAGCCGCCGTGCCCCGCCCGCATCCGATATTCAGCCTGGTACGGCGGGCTTTCAACGGTCGGGGCGGCTTCCACCTGGGCCTCGGCGACGGGACGGTCGTCGGGGTGGATCAAGGCCAGCCAGCCCGCCAAGCCGTCGGGAACCCAACCCTCGGCGTGTCCCAGCAGCCCGGACAGGGCGGAACTCCAGGCGATGCGGTCGGTGCGGTGGTCGTACTCCCATAAGCCCAGGCCGGTGGCCTTCAGGATTAGGTCCAGATGTTCAAGGGGTTGCACGCGGTTGGCTCCGCCTTCTTATTGAGTGGCATGGATGAACTTGGCACACCGCCGAGCCGCGAGGGATAGGGTTCCCCAAAGAGCGGCGGCGCAAAGCCGCAGGCATTGTTCGCGCCCGGCCTTGCCGAGCTAGGCAAGCTGACGCCTAGCGAGCCAATTTGGCTGTTATTGATTTGAAGCCGCCGCCCCGCCATGGCCGTCATTGTCGTGGTCGGCGTACCGGCGGGCGATG
>NZ_JBTEKS010000073.1:0-15014 GCF_054333355.1 Methylomagnum sp.
CCCGGCGTCGGGCTGAAGCCCGACCTACAGTGGCGTGGGCCGGAATTGCGGGTTTCTGGAATCGCCATACTGAATTAGCATGTAGCACCTCAAAACCCCACGGAAACCCCGATGAACGAAACACTGACCGAACGCATCCGCAAGGGCTTATTATCCCACTATCCCCTGTTCTATGTGCTGTGCCGCGAGGAGGAGCGCCTCGAAAGCCAATTGGCCCGCCTGTCCCGCGAGTATTACGGCGACGACCGCCCCCTCGTGACCTGGACCGCCGCCAAGGGTTTCGGCAACCAAGGCACCGCCTCGCAGGGCGTGGGCGATATTCTCAAAACATTCCAAGCCATTCGCGATTCCGATAAGGACGGCTTCTATCTGCTCAAGGATTTGCCGGCGTTCTTCGACGACAACCCGGTATTGATCCGCGCCCTCCGCGACCTGTATGCCGATTTGGCGGAAAAGAACCGCTTCGTGTTCCTCTCCTACCCGACCTTAAAACTGCCCGAGGATTTGAAGAATCAGCTTTGGGTGGTGGATTTTGGAATGCCAGCGGAGAAGGAAATCTATGAGTATATGAAAAGGATATTAACGGCCAAGAATAAGGCCGGGGATGTGTCGGAGGATTGGTATTACCAGTGCGCCACGGCCATGAAGGGCATGACCTTGGAGGAAGTGCGCCATTTATTGTTGCGGCTGCTGCGCGAGAACAAATTCGATATCGAGAGCGTCCTGCCGGATATTTATGAAGAGAAAACCACCTCGCTGCTCAAGGAAGGCTGCCTGGATTTCATCGCCAAAATCGTGTCCATGGAAAAAGTGGGCGGTTTGGAAAATCTCAAGGAATGGGTATTGAGCCGCAAATCCCTATTCTCCCGGCAATCCTTCGAGGCGGGGATCCCACTCCCGGCGGGGATTCTGTTCATGGGTATCAGCGGCTGCGGTAAGAGCATGGCGGCCAAGGTGATTTCCAGCGCGTGGAATCTGCCCCTGGTGCGGCTGGATATGAACTTGGTGATGTCCGGGGCGTTTGGCTCGCCGGAATTCGCCTTCGACAGCGCCCTGAAAACCGCCGAGCATATTTCGCCCTTGGTGCTGTGGATCGACGAAATGGAGAACAGCTTCGGCTACGACAGCATGGGCGGCAGCACCGGGGGCAGCAGCAGCATCTTTTCCAGCTTCCTGACCTGGATGCAGGAAAAGCCCCCGCAGGTGTTCGTGGTGGCGACCGCCAACCGCATCGAGAAGCTTCCGGCGGAGGTCATCCGTAAGGGCCGCTTCGACCAGTTGTTCTTCCTGGATTTGCCTAACGACGAGGAGCGCCGGGCGATTTTCCGCATCCACATCAGGGCGTATGGCGCCGACCCGGAAACCTTCAACATGAACCTCCTGTCCATCGTCACCAAGGATTGGAGCGGCGCGGAGATCGAGCAGGCGGTGAAGTCGGCCCGCATCCACGCCTATCAGGACAGCCGGATGTTCACCGAGAAGGACATCACCTACAACACGGCGCGGATGGTGCCCTTGTCTCGGACCATGGAGGAGCAGATCAAGCAGTTGCGGCAGTGGTCGTTGACGCGGGCGACGCCGGCCTCGAAGAAGTTAGAGGCTTGAGGCGCGGGCCAAAAGCCACTGGTTTGGTATCATGCCGCCACCGAATTAAGCCCCCTGTTTTTGTGATACCGGCGCCTATCCATGGCGCCGTTTCTTTTCAGGAACCCTACATGACCATACGCACCCGTTTCGCCCCCAGTCCCACCGGCTACCTCCACGTCGGTGGCGCCCGCACCGCGCTGTTCTCCTGGCTATATGCCCGCAAGCACGGCGCCACGTTCATTCTGCGCATCGAAGACACCGACCTGGAGCGCTCCACCGCCGAGTCGGTGAACGCCATCCTCGAAGGCATGACCTGGCTGGGGCTGGAATACGATGAAGGCCCGTTCTATCAGACCCACCGCTTCGACCGCTATAAAGAGGTCATCCAGCAGCTTCTCGACGAGGGCCAGGCTTACCACTGCTATTGCAGCAAGGAAGAGCTGGACGCCATGCGCGAGGAGCAAATGGCCCGCAAGGAAAAGCCCCGCTACGATGGCCGCTGCCGTCATCGCGCCGAACCCCGCGAGGGCGTGCCGCCGGTGGTGCGGTTCCGCAACCCGGACGAGGGCGAGGTGGTCATCGACGATTTGGTGAAGGGCCGGATCGTGGTCAAAAACGGCGAGTTGGACGACCTCATCATCGCCCGCTCGGATGGCTCGCCCACCTACAACCTCACCGTGGTGGTGGACGACCTCGACATGAACATCACCCACGTCATCCGGGGCGACGACCATGTGAACAACACACCCCGCCAGATCAACATCCTCAAGGCGCTGGGCGCGGAACTGCCGAAATACGCCCACGTCCCCATGATCCTCGGGTCGGATGGGGCGCGGCTGTCCAAACGGCACGGCGCGGTCAGCGTCATGCAGTACCGGGACGATGGCTTCCTGCCGGAAGCGGTGCTGAATTATCTGGTGCGGCTGGGTTGGTCCCACGGCGACCAGGAGATTTTCTCCATTGATGAGATGATCGCCGCCTTCGATATTCCCGCCATCAACGTCTCGGCTTCCACCTTCAACCCCGACAAGCTGTTGTGGCTGAATCATCACTATTTGATGCACGGCGACCCGCTGCATGTGGCCCATCATCTGCGCTGGCATTTGGGGCAACTGGGCATCGACCCGACCACGGGGCCGGACCCGGTGGAAGTGGTCAAGGCCCAGCGGGAGCGCAATAAAACGCTGGTGGACATGGCGAAGGCCAGCGAGTTCTTCTACCGGGATTTCGAGGCTTATGACGAAAAGGCGGCTAAGAAGAACCTGACGCCCGAGGCGGCGGCGGGGTTGGAAGCGTTGCGGGAGAATCTCGAAGCGCTGCACCCGTGGGGGCGGGAAGCCATCCACGAAGCCGTCGCGGCCATCGCCGAAGCCTTGGGCGTGAAAATGGGCGGCGTGGCGCAGCCGTTGCGGGTGGCGATGTCGGGGACTTCGGTGTCTCCGCCCATCGACCTGACCTTGGAGTTGCTGGGTAAGGGCAAGACCCTCGCCCGCATCGACCGCGCTTTGGAATTTATCGGCAAAAAAAGCTAGACAGGTGCCGGGAACTTCTTTAAAATTCGCGGCTCATCACCGCTGTGGGGCCATAGCTCAGCTGGGAGAGCGCTACAATGGCATTGTAGAGGTCGCGAGTTCGATCCTCGCTGGCTCCACCAATCCTCCTCGGTGAAATCAAGTTAAGTCCCCATCGTCTAGAGGCCCAGGACACCGCCCTTTCACGGCGGCGACGGGGGTTCGAATCCCCCTGGGGACGCCATGAAATGAAGAAGCCCGGTCAATCCGGGCTTCTTTGTGCCTGCCGAAATGGACGGGGCTTAAGCGCCGAACGGCTCGGAATTCCTCTCCCGAAACTCCCCTAATCCCGCCCTGACCACCAGCAATTCCCCCCATTGGGCGGCATAGCCCGGTGACTTCACTCGCCAAAGCCCGCTGGTCCGTTCCTGGGCGGAGCGCAAGGTGCCCTGCCATATTGTGGTCCAGCGACTCCATCAGCCGAGTCTCGACATCTAGCCGTTCACCGCCAACGCCTCGCGGATTTCCTGGGGTCGCCGGTCAATGACCTGTAAATACGCCGCCGCTGGTGCGTCCGGCTGGCGTCGGCATTACGGAATGGTCACTTAAGCCGCCTCTATATTACCAATGGTGCTAGTTTTCGGGGCTTATAACCCGAACTCCGCGATGGACAGGGGCACGAAGTCATCCTCGTCCGCCGTCAGGCCAAACCAGCCAACCAGCAGGTTGAAGGCGGCGGCCATCAGCCCGAGATGGGCTTGAAAGTATTCCGCGAGGCGGTGCCGCATCTTCTTGGTGTGGCAGACCACGGTCAGCATCGACAGTACGGTCTCGATCAGCATCCGCTCGTTCCGTTCCCTAGGCCGACAAACTTTCAGGTGGGCCGGGTCGCCCTCGACCGAGTGGAAGCCCGTGTCGGAAAGCGGCACGGTGCGATCGCCGAACACGTCAATCAACGGGTGGAACCAGGTGTCGTGGGCGTTGGCGGGTGCCCAGACCCAGCCCGTGATCCCGCCGAGGTGGTTGACCATCACGCACCATTTCGCCCCCGCGATCCAGCGGTGGTTGGAGATTCCCGCCGCGCCGAACTGTTGCGCGCTGCGCCCCCGGCGAATCGGATGGACCAACTCGATGCCGTAGCCGTCCACGATCCCCAGGAGGGAGGGGCGGGCCAGGAAACGGAGGGTCCACTCCCAATGGGCCTTCAGGCGGCGGAAGAGGCGGGTCCGATCGGGAAGCCGTGGAAACAAGGCCCGATGGTTCCGGCCGATCCAGCGGTGGAAGGCCCGCTCGCCCACCCCCTTGATCGCGAACAACAGCCCGAGCGTGACGACCTCGCTGGGCCAGAGCGCCGCTTGGGAATGCTGTGGAACCTCCTTCATCCGGTCGTCCACCCGGCAGAACAGGTCGATGATAAAGTCTTCGTCGGTCATGGCTGGTACCTCGATGGCTAGCGTGTTTTTGGTCGAACACCGGCCACTGTGGTCCCAGCCCATGGCCCCGCCAAGATGAACTAGGTTCTGTTGACGTAAGACTCTGTTGGCATAGAGGAAATGGCGTTTTGAAACAGATGGTTAGCCGCGGCCCATAAAAAACGTAAGTCAGGGTAGGGCGGATAAGCGGAGCGCATCCGCCGCCTTGGTTGGGTGGATGCGCTTCGCTTATCCCACCCTACGTCACTGATCTGGCTTCGCTTACGTCAACAGAACCTAGCACCATTGGTTGTTATTGCTAAGTTTAACAACCGCACCATCAAGGGAGAAAGCATTCACAATTCTTGGCCCATCATCAGCAAATACGGGCTGATAAATTGTTTTAGATCTATCTCGCTTACCGAGAAGGTTTTCGGCAATTGAAATTAAATTATTTTGGATGGCCCAAAGATTTGCTGGATCACTTTCCGGCACTGAATTTGGTAATTGCATCGTTTCAAATTCCTCTTTCACCCCCCACAATTCGCAATCCCATGCGGCACATGCCCCGTCGCCACATGCAGCCGCGCCGAATCGCAATGCTTCTTCTGGTCATCAAAGAAAATATCCGCCCCGAACGCCCGCAAAAACGGCCCCTTCTCCATGCCGCCCAGAAACAACGCCTCGTCGATGCGAATATTCCAGGCCCGCAACGTCCGCACCACCCGCTCATGGGCCGGCGCTCCCCGCGCCGTCACCAAGGCCGTGCGGATTGGTGATTGGTCTGCCGTGAACAAGGTCTGGATGTGATGCAGCGTCGCCAGGAACGCCTTGAACGGCCCGCCCGATAACGGCGTCCGCGCCTCGGAAATCTCGTTCTCGTTGAACGCCGCCAAGCCCCCAGCCCGGTAAATCCGCTCCGACTCGTCCGAAAACAGCACGGCATCGCCATCGAAGGCGATGCGCAGTTGCTCCGACTCGTTGGCGACCTTGCCGGACTCGATGATGGTGGCGGCGGCGTGCCCGGCCTCCAAGGCCAGCGCCACGTCCTCCGCGTTGGACGACAGGAACAAATCCGCGCTGAACGGCGTGATATAAGCAAACGGCGGCTGCCCACTGGTGAAGGCGGCGCGGGAAATATCCAGCCCGTGATGGCGGATCGAATTGAACACCCGTAGCCCTGTATCGGCGCTGTTGCGGGATAACAGGATCACCTCGACCTTCGTCTCCGGCAGCACAGCGTTGATCGCCAGCAGCTTCTTGACCAGCGGGAACGCCACGCCCGGCCCGAGGATTTGATCCTCATGCTCGACCTGATAGCGGCAGAACGCCTCCTTGCCTTCCTCTTCGAATACCCGGTGTGACTCGTCCAAATCGAACAACGCCCGGGAGGAAATGGCGACGACCAGTTTCTTGGCTTGATTCATAAGGGTGGCAACCAATGACTGTGACAGGGCTTATCATACCCGCCCAGGTCGCCGGATTGGACTCCGGCAGCGGGTGGCGAACTTCCACGACGCGGCGTGGTCCCATGAACGCGGAGCGATATGGACTCGCCCTGGTGTACATTTCGGGTCCACTGCCGCAAAATTCGCCCTCTTCAAAAGGATACGGCTCCTTGCCAACCTCAAAATAGAAAATCGACAAAGGCACCTCACATGAAAGACCTTTTTAATAAAGTGACCCGCAGCAAGTATTCGCTGATTTTGTTGGTCCTATTTATCGGCCTACTGTATTTCGTACAGGAAAAAGCCATCGTTCCCTTGGTTATGCAGGTGGTGAAATCCGACCTGTTCTTCGAGCCGGAAGTGGAAGAGGAGGAATTGGGCAAGATCGAGAACAAGACGCCCCGCATCGGCTTCGCGCTGGCGCAGTGCAAGGACTCCGTGAAGGCGGACAACAAACTCGACGGTGCCGAGTTCCTTGACGACAAGTACGAAGCTTGGGCCTTGGGCAACCGCCATTACCTGATCCGCTCCACCGTCCGCTTCATCGACCCGGAGAAGGGCCAGATTCAAAAGCTCTTCGCGTGCAAAATCCGCATGACCGGCAACGAGGAAACCAACCCGGAAAGCTGGTCGATTTTGGGCGTGGACTTTAACCCGGCGGTCGAGGGCGGTTGATTCCTTCAGTCAAAAATTCTTCGCCCATAAAAAAGGGTTTCCGGCACACGCCGGAAACCCTTTTTTCATTAGCGACCACAAGGATTGTAGGTCGGGCTTTAGCCCGATTCCCCCGTCTGCTTGCCTCGGCGTCGTGCTAAAGCCCGACCTACGCCAATACCGGACAAGCGAGCCAAAAACACCTTAACCCGGTGGCCAGGACAGGCGACGGCCTCCCAGCACATGCAGGTGCAGGTGATAAACCTCCTGCCCCGCGTCGCCCCGGCAATTGATGACCGTGCGATAACCGCTGGCCAGCCCCTCCAACTCCGCCACTTTCTTCGCCGCCACGAGCAACTCCGCCGCCAGCGCCGGATCGTCCGCCGGGAAATCATCCAGCGTCGGCACATGCCGCTTGGGGATGACCAGCACATGGGTTGGCGCCTGCGGGCGGATGTCCCGGAACGCCAGCACATGCTCGTTCTCGAAAACCACGTCCGGCTTGATGTCGCCGGCCACCATTTTGCAGAACAGACAGTCGGTCATGGGGGGTTCCTCGTCGGGGTGAAAATCTGAGATTTGCTGGTTCCACGGCCATCACGCTCAGCCGCCTTGGAGACCGAACTTTAGTTTGGCCCCTTCTTCAATGGCTTACGCCTTTGTCCAAACTAAAGTTCGGACTCCAGGACTTAAAACTCCCGCCGCCCATTGAACGCATGGGCGAGGGTATTCCCGTCCACATACTCCAACTCACCGCCGAACGGCATTCCGTAAGCCAACCGACTGGTGCGGATGCCGAACTGCCGGGCCATTTCGTGGACGTAATGGGCCGTGGCCTCGCCCTCCACCGTGGTGTTGGTGGCAAGAATGACCTCGCGGACTTCGCCCGACTCAAAGCGTTGCGCCAAAAGGTCCAGCCGCAATTCGTCCGGGCCGATGCCATCCAGCGGCGAGAGCCGACCATTCAGCACGAAAAACACGCCCTTGAACCCGGTGGCTTGGTCAATGGCGTACACCTCGGCGGGCGTCTCCACCACGCACAGCAGCGCCCGGTCCCGCTTGGGATTGGCGCACACCGGGCAGATTGAACCTTCGGTCAGGGTGCGACACTCGGCGCAATGGCCGATGCGCTCCAGCGCGGCCAGCAATGATTCAGCCAGATAGCGCGCGCCGTCCCGATCCCGCTGCAACAAATGAAAAGCCATGCGCTGGGCCGACTTCGGCCCAACGCTGGGCAGGCAGCGCAGGGCACGCATCAACTGAGCGAGGATGCCGGTCTGCTGCATGGCTCTTGGAGTGCGGGAGACTACGTGGGGAGTTAAAACGGCAGCTTGAAGCCCGCCGGTAAGTCGATACCGCCCGCAAGTCCCGCCATTTTCTCCTGCTTGAGCGCGGCGACTTTGTTCACCGCGTCGTTGACGGCGGCGGCGATCAAGTCTTCCAGCATGTCGCGGTCCTCCTTGACCAAGCTCTCGTCGATGCTGACCTTCTGCACAATGCGCTTGCCGCTCATGACGATCTTGACCAAGCCGCCGCCCGATTCGCCCTGAACCTGTAATTCGGCCAGTTCGTCCTGGGTTTTTTTCAGGCTATCCTGCATCTTCTGAGCTTGCTGCATCAGATTGGCTAAAGGATTCTTCATGGGATTTCTCCGGTGGATTCAATCCAAGGGTTTGATGGAACCGGGCACGACCCGCGCATCGAAATTATTTTTCAACGCAAGAACCGTCTCGTCCTGTTCAATTTCGATTTCCGCCGCCCGCTGACGTTCATCCTTTTCCCGTTGTATCCGGGTGGCGGGCGTTTCCTGACCCGGCGCTTCCAACCTGATGGTGAGCTTCAAGGGCCGCCGGAAGTGCGTCTGTAGCGCCCTCTCCAAGGTTTCCTCAACCTTGGCGCTGCGAATCTGGGCGAATTTCGGGTCCAGGGCCAGCAAGCAGGACGTTTCGTCCAGGCTTTGCAGCACGCAATTGTTCGCCAGTTGGCGGGTCATGGCGGCTAGGCCCATGGCCTGGATGAGCGAATGCCAGTCGGCATGGCTCGGGATCGGGGGCGGCGGCGCGTCGGCGGTCTGGGCGGGGGCCACCGGGACGGCGGGCCGGGCATGGGCGAGAGATTCGGGCGGACGAATGGGCACGACGGTCGCCGACGGTCCCGCGCCGCCATCCGTCACCGGACGGGCGGGCTTGGACGGTTCCGGGCGATGGGGCGCCGGTCCCGGAGCGCGGCCCGCCGCATGAACCGGCGCGGCGGGCATCGTCTGGACGCCCTCCCCCGCTGCCACCGGACGAAACGCCAGCATTCGCAACAGCACCATCTCGAAGCCGCAACGCGGATCGGGCGCTAGCGGCAAATCGCGCTGGCCGATGAGGCCGATTTGGTAGAACAACTGCAAGTCCTCGGCGCTGAGCTTTTTGGCAAGCGCCAAAATGCGGTCGGCGTCCTCGTCGCGCTTGACCGCATCGGGCACCCACTGCGCCAGCGTGGCGTGGTGCAGGATGATGAGCATCTGTTGCAGCACATCGCCGAAGTTGGGCGCGTGTTCGGCCATGGCTTCAATCAGCGCCAACAGCGCCGCCGCGTCGTGGGCGGCGATGGCGTCCAGCAATTCGAACACCGGGCGCCGCGCCACGGTGCCCAGCATGGCGCTCACCGTGGCCTCGCTCAGTGCGCCGCCGCCGTGGACGATGGCTTGATCCAGAAGGCTCAGCCCGTCGCGCATGGAGCCATCGGCGGCGCGTGCCAGGGATTTCACCGCGTTGGACTCGAACTCGATGGATTCCCGGCCCAGAATCGTTTCCATTTGGGCACGAATCTGCTCGGGGGTCAGCCGCTTCAAATTGAATTGCAGGCAGCGCGACAGCACCGTGACCGGGATTTTCTGCGGGTCGGTGGTCGCCAGCAGGAACTTGATGTGGGGCGGGGGTTCTTCGAGGGTCTTGAGCAGGGCGTTGAAGCTATGCCCCGACAGCATATGAACCTCGTCGATGAGGTAGACCTTGTAGCGGCCCTGGGTGGGCGCGTACAGCACGTTATCGAGCAAGTCGCGGGTGTCCTCCACCTTGGTGCGGGAGGCCGCGTCCACTTCAATCAAATCGACGAAGCGGCCCTCGTCCACTTCCCGGCACACCAAACATTGGCCGCAAGGGTCGAAGCCCTGGCGCGATTCACAGTTGATGGCCTTGGCGAGAATGCGGGCGATGGTGGTCTTGCCCACGCCACGGGTGCCGGTGAAGAGATAGGCGTGGTGTAGCCGTTGGAATTCCAGCGCATGGGTCAATGCCCGGACCACATGATCCTGACCAACGATTTCGCTGAAATTACGGGGACGCCACTTGCGGGCTAAAGCCTGATACGCCATGGCGGCTAAATCCCGATGATCGGCTGAGAATAAAGGAGGAGGGTGGCAAGCCGTGCCAGCCACACCCCGGCACACGCATCGTCTGCTACCGTTGCTCCCTTCCGGGCCTGGCGGGGTTGACAGACTATCATTGCGAGGGGACCGACACGGCTCGCCATTGAACTCTGGCTTGGCTCCGCGTCATTGACCGGAGCCGTAAAAGGACGCGCATTATGCTTGAAGCTTGGTGTGGATTCAAGCTATGAATTCATCCCTTGCGGAATATCAGGGACGGATTGTGGGATGGATGGAACCACATCTAGGCAAGCGAACGATTCCTGAATAGCCGTGCTGCGCCGCCTCATCCCTCGCCAGGACAAGCCACCCATTCTGGAAAACCATCGTCCATCGGCGGCGGGAAGCGCGGGCGGCGATCTTCCGAAACAGTGTGAGGAATACAGCCGGGTTTTACGGCTCCAGGATTAGCGGCAGACCGGGCGGAGGCATGGCTGTCTTCGCGAATGGGCGTCCGGGTGGATTCAATTGAAGTGGCCGTCATGATTCAGAACTCCATTGCAAGGTTGAACAAGCGGGTCATCGCGAGGCCACCATCCCAGCGACCTCGAAACTACGGAGCCACTATGCCGCGAGCTTCCTGAATGAATTATGAACCGATGGCCCGGTCTTTCGAGCGCGGAGCCTCCGGGCGGCGCGGTTCAGCCTCCGTTAAGCCACCCAGCCCGATACTGATTCCAACGTCAACAACAACTAATTCTCGACACCATGAACACGTTAACCAAGCCATTGATTTCCCTGGCCCTGCTGGTCTCCCTGGCCGGTTGCGCTGGCCCCGGCTATTACAATCATCGCGGCACCATGGCCGGCGCGGCTGTGGGTGCGGCAGGTGGGGCTTTGCTCGGCTACGCGGCGGATGGCGGCTATGGCAACGGCGCGCTGGTGGGCGGGGCTTTGGGCGCCGTCGCGGGCGGCGCGGCGGGGTATGCCTACGACCAGAATCAGCGCGAGCGCCGCTACGACGACGGCTACGGTCGTTCCGGCTACGCGCCGCCCCGCCGCCATCGCGACCGTTACTAATCATTCACTGAGCGAAGCCGAAGGGAATCCCAAAGGTTCCGTCCCGTGGGCGAGTCCCGGATAATAGGCGTCTTTAACGCCGATCCGATGGATGGACCGCCCCACAATGAAAAACCTTCTCCCACCCGCTGTGGCCCTGGCCTTGTTGGCCTCGGCCACCGGCCACGCCGACACCATTTTCGTCACCCTGGAAAAGGACAACGCCCTGGCCGTGGTCGCAGGGCCAGAGGGCAAGCTCGTCAAGACGGTCAAGATCGGCAAGCGCCCCCGTGGCATCGTGCTGAGCAAGGATCAGAAACATCTGTACGTCGCCGCCAGCGATAACGACACCATCCAGGTCATCGACACGGCCACCCTCAAGGTCATCGGCAAGCTGCCCTCCGGCGAAGACCCGGAAACCTTCGCCATGGACCCGGACGGCAAGAACCTGTATGTCTCCAACGAGGACGACAACCAAGTCACGGTCCTCGACATCGCCGCCAAGAAAGCGGTGAAGGCCATTCCGGTGGGCGTGGAGCCGGAAGGCATCGCCACCAGCCCGGATGGCCGTTGGGTGGTCAGCACCAGCGAGACCACCAACATGGCCCACTGGATCGACCGCGCCACGCTGCAAATCGTGGACAACACCCTGGTCGATCCCCGCCCCCGCGCCTGCCAATTCACCGCCGACAGCCAGCAGCTTTGGGTCAGTTCGGAAATCGCCGGCACGGTGACGGTCATCGACGTGGCGTCCAAGCAGCCGGTCAAGAAAATCCCCTTCAAGATTCCCGGCGTCACCCAGGAGAAAATCCAGCCGGTGGGCATCAAGATCGACAAGGACCGCCGGTATGCCTACGTGGCCCTGGGGCCATCCAACCGGGTGGCGGTGATCGACGCGCAGAAATTGGAGGTCTTGGATTACCTGCTGGTGGGGCAGCGGGTGTGGAACCTGGAATTCTCGCCGGACGGGAAGCGGCTCTACACCACCAACGGCGTGAGCAACGATATTTCCATCATCGACCTGGAGAAACGGAAGGTGCTGAAATCGGTGGCGGTGGGGCAGTATCCTTGGGGGGTGGCAGTAAAACCATGAAAAATGAATTCTTCCGCTCGTTCCCACGCGCCGCGTGGGACTGCGGCCTTCCCGCGCTGCGGGGTGTGACGGGGCGCGGCGCGCCCCAAATGCATTCCCACGCAGCGCGTGGGAACGAGCAAATAGGGGCAGTCTGCTTATGAATCTCGACCACTCCTCGCCCGCTCTGGCCGTGGAAGGACTTTCTTACGCCTACGGCAAGAAAAAAGCCCTCGACAACGTCGCCTTCACCGTCGCCACCGGCCAATGCGGCATCCTCCTGGGGCCGAACGGCGCGGGCAAGACCACGCTGTTCTCCCTCATCACCCGGCTTTACGACAGCCGCGACGGCAGCATCCGCATCGCCGGGCACGACGTGCGGAAGGAGTCCTGCCAAGCCCTGGCCGCGCTCGGAGTCGTGTTCCAGCAACCGACCCTGGACATGGACCTGACCGTCCTGCAAAACCTCCGCTACCACGCCGCGCTCCACGGCCTGAGCAGACGCCAAGCCGACACCCGCATCCGCGAGGAACTGGAACGGCAGGGCATGGACGAGCGGCGGCTGGAGAAAGTCCGCGAACTCAACGGCGGTCATCGGCGCCGGGTGGAAATCGCCCGCGCCCTGCTCCACAAGCCGCGCCTGTTGTTGCTGGACGAACCCACGGTGGGCCTGGATGTGCCGAGCCGCCGTGCCATCGTCGATTACGTGCATGAGCTCGCTCGGGCGGGCGACATCGCCGTGTTGTGGGCCACCCATTTGATCGACGAAATCCACGACAGCGACCGGCTGATCGTGCTGCACACGGGCCGCGTCCGGGCCACCGGCAGCGTTGTCGAAGTGCTGGCGATGACCCGGACGGAATCCATCGGCGACGCCTTCAACGCGCTGACCCGGCGGGAGGCGGCATGAAGCTGATGCATTACCTCCGCGCTATGCGGGGCGTCATGGGACGCGAACTGTTCCGCTTCGTGCATCAACGCGAGCGGTTCATTTCGGCCCTGGTCCGGCCCTTGATGTGGCTGTTCATCTTCGCCGCCGGGTTCCGGTCCACGTTAGGGCTAGCCATCATCCCGCCCTACGAGACCTACATCCTCTACGAGGTCTATATCACGCCCGGCCTGTTGGGCATGGTGCAGTTGTTCAACGGGATGCAAAGCTCCCTCTCCATGGTGTACGACCGGGAAATGGGCAGCATGAAAACCCTCTTGGTCAGCCCCCTGCCCCGCTGGTATCTCCTGAGCTGCAAGCTGCTGGCGGGCGTGCTGGTGTCGGTGCTGCAAGCCTATGTGTTCTTAGGGATTGCCTATGCTTACGGCATCGAAGCGCCGCCTTTTGGGTATCTGGCCGTGCTGCCCGCCCTGCTGCTGTCCGGCCTGATGCTGGGCGCCCTTGGATTGTTGCTGTCGTCCTTCATCAAGCAACTGGAAAACTTCGCGGGGGTGATGAATTTCGTGATTTTCCCCATGTTCTTCCTCTCCACGGCGCTCTACCCGCTGTGGAAAATCCAGGAATCCAGTGAATTGCTGCACACCCTAAGCCAGTACAATCCATTTACTCATGCCGTGGAATTGATACGTTTCGCCCTGTATGAGCAGTTCAATCCGTATTCTTGCGCCTACACAGCGGTGGCTCTGCTGCTTTTCCTGACTTTCGCCATCATCGGCTACAATCCATCCCGAGGCATGATGCAACGTAAAGGCGGACCCAACCCATGACCCCCACAAAAACCATCCTGGTCACCGGCGGCGCCGGTTTCATCGGCGGCAATTTCGTACTCCGGCAGGTGCGGCGGGGCGATACCCTGGTCGTCAACCTCGACGCCCTCACCTACGCGGGCAACCTCGACACCCTAAGCAGCATCGAAAACGATCCCAACCACGCCTTCGTGCTGGGTTCCATCGGCGACCGCGCCCTGGTGGATTACCTGCTGGACCGCTATCAGCCGGACGCCATCGTCAATTTCGCGGCGGAGAGCCATGTGGACCGCTCCATCGACTCGCCGGAAGCCTTCATCCAAACCAATCTGCTGGGCACCTTCCAATTGCTGGAAGCCACCCGGAAATACTGGCGCAAACTGTCCGGCGAGGCGCATGAAAACTTCCGCTTCCTGCACGTCTCCACCGACGAGGTGTACGGGAGCCTGGGCGCGGAGGGCAAGTTCACGGAGGAGAATCCCTACAAGCCCAACTCGCCCTATTCGGCGTCGAAGGCCGGTTCCGATCACTTGGTACGGGCCTACTTCCACACCTATGGAATGCCGACCCTGACCACCAATTGCTCGAACAATTACGGGCCATACCAGTTCCCCGAGAAGCTCATCCCGCTGATGATCCAGAATGGCCTGCAAGGCAAGCCGCTGCCGGTCTACGGCACCGGCACCAACGTGCGGGATTGGCTGTACGTGGAGGACCACTGCCGGGCCATCGAGCGGGTGCTGGAGGCCGGCGCGCCGGGCGAGGTCTACAACATCGGCGGCAACAACGAGAAGACCAATCTGGATGTCGTCCACACCCTGTGCGATTTGCTCGACGAAATGCGGCCCGACTCCCCCCACCGGCCCCACAAGAACTTGATTAAGTTCGTGGCCGACCGCCCCGGCCACGATCAGCGCTACGCCATCGACGCCACCAAGATGCGCAGCGAGCTGGGCTGGGAGCCGGAGGAAACCTTCGAGACCGGCCTCAAGAAAACCGTGCGCTGGTATCTGGACAACCACGAGTGGTGCCAGCGGGTCATGGACGGCAGCTACCGGGGCGAGCGATTGGGGCTGGAAGACAAATAAGGATTCTGTAGGTCGGACTTCAGTCCGACCTGTCGGGCTAAAGCCCGACCTACAGAGCAAGAAGCTATCCGAAACGCGTAGGAGACCAAAGCTTGCTTTGGAGAAGCTCATCCCAAAGCAAGCTTTGGACTCC
>NZ_JBTEKS010000074.1:0-14888 GCF_054333355.1 Methylomagnum sp.
GCATGAGTACATGCCCGACCTACGACCTTTGAGCTTATTCATACCGCAACTCTTCCGCCGGTTTGATCCGCGACGCCTGCCACGCGGGATAAATCGTCGCCAGAATTGACAGCAAAAAGGCCACGCCGGTGATGCGGGTCACGTCCGACCACAGCAATTGGGAAGGCAGCTCGCTGATGTAGTACACATCGCCCGACAGGAATTTGCTGCCGATCATGCGCTCGATGGCCGGGACGATGGTCTCGACGTTCAAGGCCAGCAGCACCCCGCCGACCCCGCCCAGCAGCGTCCCCGCCAAGCCGATGATGGTGCCCAGCACGATGAAGATGCCCATCACGCTGAGCGGCGTCATGCCCTGGGTGCGGAGGATGGCGATGTCGGCCTTCTTGTCCGTGACCACCATCACCAGGGTCGAAACGATGTTGAACGCGGCCACCGCGACGATGAGCAGCAGGATGATGAACATCACCCGCTTCTCGGTCTGGATGGCCTTGAAGAAGTTGCTGTGGGCCTGGGTCCAGTCGGTGATTTGGTAGCGGCCCGGCAGCTTGGAGCCGAGTTCCTTGGCGATTTGGCGGGCGTGGAACACGTCGTCCAGCTTGAGCCGCAGACCGGAAACGGCGCCATCCAACTGGAATAGCGTGGACGCATCGTCCAGGTGAATCAAGGCGAGGTTGCGGTCGTATTCATACATGCCCACCTCGAACACGCCGACCACCGTGAACCGCTTGAGCCGGGGCAGGATGCCGGCGGGGGTGGCGGTCACTTGCGGGGTGATGACCGTGATCTTGTCGCCCGTGACGGCGCCGAGGTATTCGGCCAGTTCCGAACCCAGCACGATGCCGAACTCGCCGGGCTTGAGGTCGTCCAGCTTGCCCTCCACCAAGTGGGTGGCGACTTCGGACACGCGGGGTTCGAAGTCGGGCAGGATGCCCCGCAGCAGGGTGCCGCTGACCCGCCGGTCGGAATTCAGCATGGCTTGGCCTTCCACATAGGGTGCCCAGCCCCGCACACGCGGTTCCTGCTTGAGCGGGGCTTCCAGGGTCGGCCAGTCGTGAAGTTGCCCGCCCAGGCCGGTGATGCTGGCGTGGGCCGTCATGCCGAGGATGCGCTCGCGGAGTTCCGCCTCGAACCCGTTCATCACGGACAGGACCGTGATGAGCGCCGTCACGCCCAGGGCGATGCCCAGCACGGAGGTCAGGGTGATGAAGGAAATGAAGCGCGTGCGCCGCTTGGCCCGCGTGTAGCGCAGGCCAATGAAAAGAATCAGGGGTTTGAACATGGATGGCGGATCAACCGGCTCCGCGAGGGATGGCAGGGTGGGGGAGGGCCGTGGCGCTATGAGCGCGACTTATTTTGGCAGTCGAGGCAGACGCCGTACAGGCAGAGCGAGTGTTCGGTGAGTGAAAAGTGTTTCTGCCGGGCGATTTCCTGTTGCCGCTTCTCGATGGTGTCGTCCCGGAATTCCTCCACCCGACCGCATTGCACGCAGACCATATGGTCGTGGTGGTCGCCCCGGTTCAGTTCGAATACGGAATTGCCGCCCTCGAAATGGTGGCGTTGGACGAGACCAGCGGCTTCGAACTGGGTCAACACCCGGTACACGGTGGCGAGGCCGATTTCCTCGCCTTCGGTGATGAGAGTTTTGTAGACCTCTTCCGCCGTCAGATGCCGGTCGGCATTGGCGCGGCTCTCCAGCATTTCGAGGATTTTGATGCGGGGCAGCGTGACCTTGAGTCCCGCCTTGCGAATATCTTGAGTTTCCACGGCGGCTCCGCGCTGTGTTTTAAGCCAGTTGATCGAGTATCATTGCGGACTGCTTGCGACCTTGAAGCCATCATATCATGCTCAAACCCCGCACCGTAATAACCCACTGCTTCGCTCTGTTTTTGGCTGGCTGCTCCTTGGAGTGGCTGCCTTTCGTATACCATCTGGACATCCACCAGGGTAATGTCGTTTCTCAGGAAATGGTGGATCAACTGCGGCCTGGCATGACCAAGCGGCAGGTGGCCTTCATCATGGGGGCGCCGCTGGTCGTGGACCCATTCCACGATGGGCGCTGGGATTATGTCTATTCCAACCAGCCCGGCGGCGAGGCGCGGGTGCAGAAAAACATCACCCTCGTGTTCAAGGACGATGAGCTGGCCGGCCTGCAAGGGGATTTCCGACCGGGCAATCTGCCTTCCATCGAAATGGTGAAGGACACCGTGGTCGACATTCCCAAGATCGAGCGGGAAAGGACGCTGTGGCAGAAGATTTCGGGATTGTGGGGCGGGGGGGATTCGTAAGGACTCCGGCTAGGCATCGGTGTTCCGGCATAGGCACCGTGCTACCCTTCGCCATGTTTTGTTGTTTCGGAGAACCTTGATGGAAGCTACCACTTACACCCACGCCCGCCGCGACCTTGCCGGAATCATGGACAAGGTCAATGATGACCACGCGCCTGTGATCGTGACCCGGCAGCGGGGTAAGCCAGTTGTGGTTATGTCGTTGGATGACTATCACGCACTGGAAGAAACCGCTTATCTGTTGCGGAACCCGCGAGGGGCTGAGCGCCTGCTGACCGCCGTGGAGCGTTTACGTGCCGGGGGCGGCGAGGCGCGGGAGTTGCTGGATGCAGATTCGCTTTGATCCGCTGGCTTGGGAAGATTATCTCTACTTGCAGCAGCACGACAAAGCTTTGCTCAAGCGCATCAACCTGTTGATCAAGGAAATCCAGCGCGATCCATTCGTCGGCATCGGCAAGCCCGAACCCTTGAAACACGGTCTTTCCGGGTTCTGGTCGAGGCGGATAGATGATCGCCACCGCCTGGTTTATGCCGTTGAGGGTGGAGCATTATTGATTGCCCAATGCCGGGATCATTATTGATGGAGGCAGTCGGGCATGTATTCCATGCCCGATGTTCAGGTGCGGATGCTGAGCTTGAGTTCCCGAACCGGCCCTGGACGTTATTTCCTCACGGCCCGCTGCCGCCGGGCCTCCTTCGGATCGGCGATGAGAGGCCGGTAAACCTCCACCCGGTCCCCCGTCCGTAGCACTTGGTTCAACGCGCAGGGCTTGCTGAAAATGCCTATCTTCTGGTCGGCAAGCTCAATCTCGGGAAACTTCCCCAACAGCCCAGACGCCTGAATGGCCGCATCCGCCGTGGCACCCTCGGCCATCTCCAAGGGCACAATCACCTGAACTTCCGGCTTGGCGTAGGCCACTTCCACCCTCATTCCGACGATCCATAAAGCGCCTTGGCCCGCTCGGTGAAGGCACCCACCAGCGTATTGCAGATTTGATTGAAGACCGCGCCGAAGGCTAGGTCCGCCAGCCTGCCGGAGAGTTCGAAATCCAGTTGCAGCGAAATCTTGCTGGCGTCCTCCCGCAAGGGCTGGAATCGCCAGACGCCTTCCAGACGGCTGAACGGACCCCGCAGCAGCCGGATATGGATTTCTTCCCGACCATTGTGGGTGTTGCGGGTGGCGAAGCTCTTGTGGAACCCGGCCCGGGCGATGTCCAGTTCCGCCTCCACCACATCGCCCTCGCGTCGCAGAATCCGGCTGGACCGGCACCAGGGCAGGAATTGTGGATAGGACTCGATGTCCTCCACCAGCGCAAACATCTGCGGCGCGGAAAAGCGCACCAGGGCGCTTTTTTCGATGGTGGTCATGACCGCCTCAGAACAGGCCGCGCAGGAAGATCAGCGCGACGGCGATGGGGGCGACGTATTTCACCAGAATCAGCCAGCGGTCGTAGTGCTTGCCCATGTCCAATTCGGCCTCGCTGGCTTCACGCTTCATGATCCACCCGGCGAAGGTCGCCACCAGGATGCCGCCCACCGGCAGCATGAGGTCGGCCGTCAAGAAGTCCACCAGTTCGAAGAAGTTCTTGCCGAACCAGGTGCGGTCGGCCCAGACGTTGAACGAGAACACCGTGCCGAGTCCGATGAACCAGCACACGAACCCGCTCCACGCGCAGGCTTGCGGGCGGCTCAGACCTTTGTTCTCCGACAGCCAGGCCACCGCCGGTTCGATCAGCGCGATGGCGGAGGTGATGGCGGCGAAGAACACCAGCACGAAGAACAGCGTGCCGAATAAGGTGCCGCCGGGCATTTGGCCGAAGGCGATGGGCAGGGTCTCGAAGATCAGGCCCGGCCCCATGGTGGGTTCCAGGCCGTTGGCGAACACGATGGGGAAGATGGCGACGCCCGCCAGCAAGGCCACCAGGGTGTCGGCGGCGGCGACGATGACCGACGAACGGGCGATGGACACATGGTCGGGCAGGTAGGAGCCGTACACCATGATCGAACCCATGCCCAGCCCCAGCGAGAAGAACGCCTGCCCCATGGCGATCAGTATGCCCTCGCCGGTCAGCTTGCTGAAATCGGGCTTGAACAGGAAGGACATGCCCTGGCCGAAGCCTTCCGAACTCATCGCGTAGCCGTCCAGCAAAACCAGCATGATGAGCAAGCCCGGCATCATGATCCGTGTGGAGCGCTCAATGCCTGCGCTGACGCCCTTGCTGACGATCAGCATGGTCGTCGCCATGAAGGCCGTGTGCCAGATGAATTGGACGTCGGGGGAGGACTTGAGGTCGAGGAACGCCTGCTGGGCGGCTTCCGGGCCGGTGTGGCTCAGGAACCCACCAGCGGTCTTGAAGATGTAGGCCATGGACCAGCCCGCGATGACCGAGTAGTAGGACAGGATCAGGAAGCCCGCCACCACCCCCAGCCAGCCCGCCAAGGGCCAGGCGCGGCTGGCTTTGGCCTCCTCCGCCAGGGACCGCATGGTGTTGATGGGGCTTTGGCGTCCGCGCCGACCCAGCATGGTCTCGGCGATCATGATGGGGATGCCGATGGCCAGCACGCACAGCAAGTAGACCACGACGAAGGCGCCGCCGCCGTTGTCGCCCGCCAGATAGGGGAATTTCCAGATATTGCCGAGGCCGATGGCGGAACCGCTGGCCGCCAGGATGAAGGCCAGACGCGAGGACCATTGGCCGTGGATGAAGCGTTGCTCTGTCATGATTTTCCCTTGTGATTTTTAGTGCCGACCGATTGAAAACCCCGGCTGCCCGGCGGATGCCGTAAAATAACAAGATTTTCCAACCGCGTCAGGCATTCCACCCATGGCCGCAAAGAAGAGCAAGGATTCCGGTAATTCCAACATCGCCCAGAACCGCCAAGCCACCCACGATTATTTCATCGAAGAACGCTTCGAAGCGGGGCTGGTGCTGCAAGGCTGGGAAGTCAAAAGCCTCCGGGCGGGCCGCGCCCAGCTCAAGGAAAGCTACGTGGTGCTGAAGGGCGGCGAGGCGTGGCTGCTTGGCTCCCATGTTTCCCCGCTGCTCTCGGCCTCCACCCACGTCAATCCCGACCCCACCCGCTCCCGGAAGCTCTTATTGCACTGGCGGGAACTCAGCAAACTCATCGGCTCGGTGGAACGCAAGGGCTATACTTTGGTGCCCCTTGCCATGTATTGGAAGAAAGGCCGCGCCAAGCTGGAAATTGGCTTGGCCCTGGGCAAGAAGCTGCACGACAAACGCGCCACCGAGAAGGAACGGGATTGGCAGCGCGAAAAGCAGCGGGTGATGCGGCGCGGTTCGGATTGAAGCGCCGGTTTGCCTTGGTCCGGTGAGCGTGTGGGTCGGGAATGTATTCCCATGTCCGACGCTTGCGGCAATCGGAGAAACTATCGGGCATGAGTACAGGCCCGACCTACGTGGCTTCTCACGCACTTTCTTAGATAATTTGGTATCCCCGGTTTCCGGCTTAGCCGTAAGCCGGGGATTTGTTTTGTAATTTCAGAAAACCCATTCGACCCCATCCCTCTGGATGTACCCATGATCCGTTCCGCCGCTTCCATTCTATTAACCGTATTCGTCATTCTTCTGTCCGGTCCGGTGTCCGCCGGGCCTTATTCCGGGCTGGTGGTCGATGCCGACACCGACCGCGTGCTGTACGAGCGAAACGCCGACGAGCTTCGCCATCCTGCCTCCCTGACCAAGATGATGACGCTCTACATGGTGTTCGACGCCTTGTCCAAGGGCGAATTGTTCCTCGACACCGCGTTCCGCGCCTCCTCCTTCGCCATCATGCGCCCGCCATCCCGGCTGGGGCTTGAGGCGGGGGACACGCTCACGGTGGAACAAGCCATCTTGGGGCTGGTGACTCGCTCGGCCAACGATGTGGCCTCGGTCATCGCCGAGAGCATGGCCGGTTCCGATTCGGCGTTCGGCTTCCTGATGACCGAGAAGGCCCGCCAGTTGGGCATGAGCCAGTCGGTGTTCCGCAATCCGTCGGGCCTGCCGGACCCCAACCAAGTCACCACCGCTTGGGACATGTACCGGCTCGGCAAGGCGCTGCAACGGAATTTCCCTCAGTATTACACCTATTTCTCCACGCCCCGGTTCTATTACGAGGGCCATGGCTTCGACAACCACAACCATCTGATGGAGACCTATGCCGGCATGGACGGCATCAAGACCGGCTTCATCAACAAGTCCGGCTTCAATCTGGTGGCGTCCGCCAAGCGCGACGGTAAGCGCCTGATTGGCGTGGTGTTCGGTGGCCCCAGCGCCCGTGGCCGAGACCAGCACATGCGGGAAATCCTCGACGATGGTTTCGCCCAATTGAATGGCGCCGAGCCGAGCGTGATTACCGCCGCCTTCGACCGTCCCGCGCCGCCCGTATTGCTGGCTAGACCTCGCCAAGCCGAGCCGGAGGCGGCTCAATTGGCCGAGCTAGTGCATCGCAAGCGGGCTGCCAGAGTCGCCGGTCATGCCGTTCCCCGCGCCCGCGCCACTCATGCGGTCGCTCGTCATGGACACGCCAAGGCACCTTTGGTGGCACAGGCCAAAAACGGCAAGCATGGCACCCCGGTGGGCCACGCGCCGCCGGTTAAAGTGGCCGCGTCTCGCGCCGCCGCCCCGGCCGCTAGAGCGGAGCAGGGTCGGGCGGATAAAAAAATCGTGCTTGCCAGCACGAAAGGCCCGGCCAAAAGCGACGGGGGCTGTCAGGGGCATAAATCGAAGAAGTGCGGGTCCGGTCATTGAGCCGACAGCCCGCCCATCTGGGGGACGCCATGAACAAATACTTCGTCGCTGCCGGGCTGGCCGCGTTCGCGGGCTTGGTCTATCTGCTCGCGCCCATGCTCACGCCCTTTGTCGCCGGGGCGTTGGTGGCGTATTTGGCGGACCCGCTGGTGGATCGCCTGGAAGCGCTGGGACTGAAACGGCTGTCCGCCGTGCTGCTGGTGTTCGGGTTGTTGATCCTGATCGTCGGGCTGATGCTGCTGTTGGTCGTGCCGCTGCTGGAGGATCAAATCGCCAGCTTCATTGATGAACTGCCAGCCTATGCCCGCTGGTTCCAGACGGCTGTCGTGCCTTGGCTGCAAAAGCATCTGGGCGTCCGCCTGCGCCTCGTCAACCTCGACCAATTGACCGGGATGCTGAGCGCCCATTGGCAGCAGGCCGGTGGCATCGCCACGACGGCGCTTTCCTACCTGACTCATTCCGGCGCCGTGGTGGTGTCCTGGCTCATCAACCTGCTGTTGATTCCGGTGGTGGTGTTCTACCTGCTGCGGGATTGGGATGTGATGATTGGCCTGATCCGCGACCTCTTGCCCTTGCGGTGGCGGACCAGCGTCGTCGAACTGGCGAAGGAGTCCGATGAGGTGCTGAGTTCGGTGTTCCGGGGCCAGTTCATGGTGATGGCGGCGCTGGGCACCATTTACAGCCTGGGGTTGTGGCTGGTGGGCGTGAACTTGGGGCTGTTGATCGGGATGTTCGCTGGTCTGGTCAGCTTCATTCCCTACGCCGGGGCCACCACCGGGATCGTCTTGGCGTCGGTGGTGGCGTTGGCGCAATTCGGCGAGTTCGGCCCGGTGCTGTGGGTTTGGGCCGTGTTCGGGGTGGGGCAAACGCTGGAAGGCATGTGGCTGACGCCCACCCTGGTGGGCAACCGGATCGGCCTGCATCCGGTGGCGGTCATCTTCGCTGTGCTGGCGGGCGGGCAGTTGTTTGGATTCTTGGGGGTTTTGCTGGCCTTGCCGCTGGCCTCGGTGGTGATGGTGTTATTGCGCCATGCCCACGAGCTTTACAAGGAGAGTGATTTATACAGCGATACCAAGGTGGAGGTATATTCCACGGTCGAGCGCGAAGACAAGTGATAACGGAATGGCGGGAGCGGGCTTCAGCCCGCGATTTTCCAGCACCGTTGCGGGCTGAAGCCTGCCCACCGGGGATTATTCTCGATGAATGCAGATATGCCGCAAGCCCTTCAAATCGGTGATGTGTACATACCGATTATGCACGTCGATAAAGCCTTGGTCCTGGAACGTCCGTAGGGTGCGGCTCACGGTTTCCAGCGCCAGCCCCAGATAATTGCCGATTTCCTGCCGGGTCAGGCTGAGCTTGAAGTTGACCGACGAAAACCCCCGCTTTTGCAACCGATCCGACAAGTCCACCAGGAACGCGGCCACCCGCTCCTCGGCGGGCTGCTTGCTGGTGACGGCCTGCTCGGTGGCCTCGTCCAGCCGGGCGCTGGCGTGGCGGAACAACTCTTTCAGCAGGTTGGGGACTTTCTGGCACAGCTCGTCCAATTGCTCGGCGGGAAGCTCGCAATAGCTCAGGGTTTCCAGGGCAATCGCCGAGCAGGCGTGGCGATCCGAAGCCAGGGCGTCGAACCCCAGCAATTCCCCCGGCAGCAACAATCCGGTGATGTACTCGTTGCCCCGGCTGTCGTAAGTCACGGTCTTGGCCGTGCCCGCCTTGATGGCGATGATTCCCCGGAATCTGTCCCCCTTGTGGTAAAGATGCTCCCCTTTCTGCAAGGTTTTTTTCCGGCTGACGATGCGGCTGATGCGTTCAATATCTTCCGGCGCCAAGCCACGGGGGATGCACAGAGACGTCAGGCTACAGTTTTGGCAGGTGACCTGGAGTTTGTCCCTGATTTCCTGGGAATCGGTTGCGGTGTCTGGTGGTGTTGAGGACATAAGGCGTAAAACTAGATAGAGAAATCCATCTTGGCTTGCGGGGCGTGAAACCGCCGGAAGGCAGGGGCGGCGGCAGGCCGCTGTTGTGGGCCGACCATTTTCTCAAAGCTGGTTTGGCAAGTCAGGACGGTGGGAAAGCTTGTTTTATAGGGCTTACGCATTTGGCCCCTTCCACCTCTGGGAGAAGGTTGGGATGAGGGGGCCAAAAACAAAAAATCCTTATCTTTCAATCCCCTCATCCTAACCCTCTCCCAGAGGGCGAGGGAACGGATCGCATTGCTGCGTAAGTCCTATTTTAATTAATCCGGCGTGGCGTTTTGCCGCACCGGAGGCGCTTCCTTTGCGCTTGGCACCGGCCATCCCCGGAGCCAGTGCATTGTAAATGGTATATTCGTTTTTGTATCCATTTCCCGGTTTTTTCCTGCGTTTGGTGAACAATGGCCCCGAATTTAATGGGGTTGACGCCGAATGGATGGAGTCCGGGCAGGGAGCGCTCTTCCCGCGCACGAACCACCCCGGCGCATCGTCGCCAAGCCCACCGGCCAAGTCGAAGCTGTTAAAATCGCGCGCTGTTTTCAGCCGGAATCCCGCCATGAGTTCGTTGCCTGTCATTACTCCCTATGAGCTTCTCGGTGGGGAACCCGTCCTCCGCGAGTTGATCGAGCGGTTTTATGGTTACATGGACACGTTGCCGGAAACCGCCGTCATCCGCGCCATGCACGCGCCGGATTTGGCGGGGGCCAAGGACAAGCTGTTCAAGTTCCTGTCGGGCTGGCTGGGCGGGCCGAATCTGTATTGGGAGGAATTCGGCCATCCGCGCCTCCGTATGCGCCATTTCCCATTCAGCATCGGCGTCCCCGAGCGGGACCAGTGGATGCTGTGCATGGCGAAGGCGCTGGACGACACCGCCATGCCCGCCGAATTGCGCCGGGCTTTGCTCGAAGCCCTCGCCCAGACCGCCGATCACATGATTAATCGCGCCGATTAATCCGCTTGATTCCTTTTCCTCGCCAACCCGCTTAACTCTGTAATCCGGTACAGCCGCCATGAGAATGAGTCCCGGTGAATTCACCGACTGGGAAACCAAACGCATCACCCTATTGGGTATGTCTGGCGTTGGTAAAACCACCCTCGCCGATAAGTTGCCGAAGCAAAATTGGTTCCATTATTCCGGGGATTACCGGATAGGCACCCGGTATCTCAACGAGCCGATTTCCGACAACATCAAGCGTCAGGCCATGGAAGTGCCATTCCTGCGTGAGTTGTTGCAAACCGATTCCATTTATATCCGCAGCAATATCACCGTGGATAATCTGGCGCCGGTGTCCACATTCCTCGGTAAATTGGGAAACCCCGCCCTGGGGGGATTGTCCCTGGCCGAATTCAAACGCCGCCAAGCCTTGCACCGGGACGCGGAAATCCGTGCCATGCGCGATGTGCCGGAATTTATCAGCAAGGTGGACACCATTTACGGCTACAAGAACTTCATCAACGACGCGGGCGGCAGCGTGTGCGAATTGGATGACCCGGAAACCTTGGGCGTCCTGGCCGAGCGCACGGTGATTCTATATATCCGCACCACGCCCGAATTGGAGAACATGCTCATCGAGCGGGCCAGAAGAGACCCGAAGCCGCTGTATTACCGCGAGGCGTTTCTAGACGAGCAGCTAGACATTTTCATCAATGAAAAAGGCTATCTGAATGTGGACGAGATACCCCCGGATGAATTCGTCGCCTGGGTTTTCCCGAAACTATTCCGGTCCAGGCTGCCCCGCTACGAGGCCATCGCCCAGGAATATGGTTATACCGTGGATGCGCGGGACATCGCCCAGGTGAACGACGAGACGGATTTCCTCGCCATGATTCGGGACGCCCTAACCCGATGAGTCGCTGCGCCATTTATTTATTCAATACTGGGAGTCCTGAATCATGCCCCTGGTAGCCCACACCGATTTGCCCACCTTCCAGCGCCTTCACGAAGAGGGCCAGGAAATCCTGTCCGTCGAACGCGCCAAGCGTCAGGACATCCGCGAGATGCACATCGGCCTCCTGAACATGATGCCCGACGCGGCCTTGGAGGCCACCGAGCGGCAGTTCTTCCGGCTGGTGGGCGCGGCCAACCCCATCGTGCAATTCCATGTCCACCCGTTCACCATTGAGGGGCTGCCCCGTGGTCTGGCGGGCCGTGAGCATATCGAGCGCTATTACGAGGGCTTCGAGCAGATCAAGCGGGACGGGCTGGACGGGCTGATTGTCAGCGGCGCCAACGTCACCCACGCGCACCTTCAGGAAGAGCCGTTCTGGGAGCCGCTGACCGAGGTGTTCGATTGGGCCAGGGAAAATGTCGCGTCCACCCTGTGTTCCTGTCTGGCGACCCACGCTTTGATTCAGTATGGTTATGGTATTGAGCGCACCCATCTGGGCTTCAAGCGCTGGGGGGTGTATCCCCATCATGTGGTGGAGAAGCGCCATCCCTTGGTATCGACCATTAATACCCGTTTCGACGTGCCCCATTCCCGGTTCAACGAGATTTTCCGCGAGGATATGGAGCGGATGGGGTTAAAGGTGTTGGTGGAAAGTGGCGAGGCCGGGGTGCATTTGGCGGTGAGTCCCGATTTGCTGCGGGTGGTGTTTTTCCAGGGGCACCCTGAATACGACACCATCAGCTTGTTGAAGGAATATAAGCGCGAAGCGATGCGCCATTATCACGGCGAGCGGGATGATTATCCGCCGTTTCCCGAGCATTATTTCGACACGGAGGTGGGGGATGTGCTTAATGAATATGGTCAGCATCTCCGCACCGCCCGGCGCGAGGGATTGCCAGCGCCAGAATTCCCCGAGCATGAGGTCGTCAAGCACCTCGATAATACCTGGCGTGATACCGCCAAGGCGGTATTCAATAACTGGCTTGGGTTGATTTATCAAGTCACCGATCAAGACCGCCGGAAACCTTTTATGGACCATGTCGATCCTAATAATCCTTTGGGGTTGAGGCTGTGATACTGGCCAGATCGGAATACCGCCCCTCAAGCTTTCTGCGCCGTCTTGAATCTGCGTGGCGGGGAATGTCAGGCGGCGGTCGAGGCGGTGGAGTCTCTCGGGAATTGGGACGATCAACCGGACCTGTTGTATTGGCTCGTTCTTGCCCGGTACGGGGTGGGTGGCTTGGATGAATGTCGGCCTGTATTGTTGCGGTTGGCCCTGATGGCCCCGGAGCGCCTGCCCGATGCCATAACCGCGCTGGGGGATGGGCGGTTGAATCGGGAGTGGAAGTCTTTCCTGGCGGATTGTAGCTGGGTGGAGGGCGGTGCCTCGGCGGCGTGGTTCCCGGCTTGGTATGGCTTGGCGCATCCCGGGCTGCGGGCCATTCCCGGTGCCATGCCCGTGTCGCTGGAAGCCAAGGTTTGCTCTCTGGTGTTGCGTTTGAACGTGCTGGAAGGGCAGGGCGCGAGTCCCGAATTGGTGACCGCCAGGAAGCGCCTGCGTGAATTGGCCCCGGAGCTATATCGAAATTCACATGGAGCGCCACGAGGCTTAATCCCGACCAGGCGGGCGCGGTTGTTAACCGCGACCCAAGCCCGCCAACGCCGCCATCGCCCACCCAAACCCGATCCGCTCCTGCTCCAGCCGCAGATTCCGCCGGATGCGGTTGTCCCGCAAGTCGTCGTACAAAGCCCGCTCTTCCGCCGTCAGCCGGGTGAGTTCACGCGCCGTCGGCTTGTCTTCCTCCCCCCACAACGGCTCAAAGGCCAACAGCGTGGCCCGGTCCATCAAGAAGGACTCCACCGCCCCGAACTGCCCGCGCAACTGGTCGAGGATGGCGAAGCCGTGGGTGTCGATGTCGCCCCAGTAATGGATGCGGCAACCAGCCAACCACGCCGCTTGCCCCAAGCTCTCGAAGCCATAGCCCGCGCCGAAAACCGCCAGGCCGTCCGGCAGTTCCGGGAAGGCCAGGAAGTTGGTCTCGTTTTCGGTGATGAACACCCGGGAGATGGCGGGATTCAGCGCGGCGAAGCTGCCCGCGTCCAGGGTGATGTCCTGGCTGGCCGGGCCGGGCAGCAGGGCATGGCACGGGTCCAGCACGCGGAAGCGGATTCGCTCCGGCTTGCCGCGAAAGCCGTAGCGTTCGGCGAAGCGGCCCACGCCCGTCGCCGTGGCGTCGATGGCCTCGGGCGGCAGCACGCCGTCCAGCAATTCCGTCAGCGTGCCCCGGTGGGCCTCGATGAATTTGCTATGCACGCCGGGGATGTCCACCTGCCGGAGATACACGCCGGGCCGGGGATGGGCCGCGACCCAATCCACGATGTCCAGCAGCCTTTCCCAATCGCCCGCCAATTCCAGCAAGCGCAAGGGCCGCTTGGCGATCCACGCCAGCAGGCCGGGGTTGCGCTGTCGGGTCAGTGCCGCCAGCCGCCGCAATTCGGCGGCTTCCTTCTGCTTGCCGATCAAGGCCACGGCGTCCTCCGCCGAGTCGATCCAGGCTTCATCCGGCAGGGCATTGGCGCCGAACACCCGGTGCCTGAACTCACGCATGACCAGCCGGCAATGGCGCAGGTTCTGCAATTCGGCGATCCAGGTCCGGGCCTCGTCAAAGCGGTCCAGCAGTTCGGTGGAACTTGGGGCTTTGAGGACCAGGCGTCGGGGAAACAGGGATTCGCCGGTGGCTAGGCTGGCGGGCAGGTCGCCCTTGTCCCAGAGCTTCCGCATTTGGGCACGCAAGTCTGTTGAGGTGGTCCAGAAGGGTTTGTTTCGGGGAGTGGTCATATAGGTTGGGCGCTGGAGTTCATGTAGGTCAGGCAGGTACTCCTGCCCGACTTACGAGGTTTTTTATTCTTCAAAATTCTCGATGCTCAAATAGTATTTTTGTGAAAATTAAACAGAATAATTACTGGTATACAGCTTTGGATTAATTTTCATCACCCTCTAGTGTTATTCGTGATTTTCATGGAGAATTGCGCCGCCAGCACCGATAGAGCCGTGCTGGCGATGGTCGGTCCATTAAGTATGTGAGCTTTTTGAAAGCTGACCGATTTATCTTAAACACAGGGAGGTATTGCCGTTATGAAAGTGAAAAACCTAGGCACCAAAACGTTATTTATTTTCGGAATTATGTTGGCCTTGGGTGGCCTTTCAAATCCGAGCCAAGCGGACCAACAGTGTTCAAAGTCAAGCCTGGCGGGGGATTGGAGGTATTCCGAACAAGGCACCCACAATAGCTTCGGCGCTTGGAGCGAAATCGGTTCCTTTACCCTGAATTCATCGGGAACAGGTTCGGGAGTGGCGATAATTACGGCGGCTCAAGCCGGCCTGGTGAACCTGACAGTCCCGCTAAGTTCAATTCAAATCATCAGCTTTAACAGTCAAAATTGCACCGGCACCGCCAGCTTTATTGCGGGTGGGGACACCGCGAATCCAAGAACCATAGCTCTCGTAATGACCTCGAAATCGTCTTTTGAGTATCTCAGCACGACGGGAGACCTGACGATTATAGGAAAAGCACAAAAGAGAGGCTTTAATAATTAGATAATCAACCTAAGTCGCGTTTTGGAAGAGTTCGAAAAAGGCCGCGAAAGCGGCCTTTTTCATAGATATTTACCGTTATCTCTTACCGCCGCCAACCGCGCCTTCTCCTCCCGATATTCCTCAATCGAGAGATTCCGCAGCTTCGAGTCCCGGCCATTGTCGTTGTGGACGAAGCCCACGCTGGCGACGAACGGCTCGGTGATGTGGATTTTCTGCAAGGGCGTGACGATGAGCAATTGCAGGTTGAGTTGGGAGAACAGCCTCAAGCCATACTGCGCCGATTCGTCCGAGCCGCGCCCGAACGCCTCGTCGATCACCGCGAACCGGAACGTCTTGGACCGCACCGCCCCCCACTGCAGCTTGAACTGGTACGCCAGCGACGCCGC
>NZ_JBTEKS010000075.1:0-14783 GCF_054333355.1 Methylomagnum sp.
AAATCAAGCCGGTGCTGCTGGAAGGCGGCTAAGGATTTGGCCGGATTACCCCCCGTTTTTTTGTGGCCTCTAAATGAAAGTACGAATAAATCGGTGGGAGTGGGGTTTAGCCCACGATTGACGGGGCTTCTCGTGGGCTAAAGCCCACTCCCACGGATTTATGCGTACTTTCATTTAGAGGCCAGAAAAAATCGGGGGGTAATCCGGCCATATCCTTAGCCGCGTTCCAGCAGCAGCGGCTTGATTTGGGTGAGCCACGTCGCGATACGCTCATCGCTGAGGAAAGGCTGCGAGCGCTGGTCCACGACCAGCCCGACGAATTGCCCGTCGATGATGGAATCCGAATGCTGGAACTGGTAGCCCTCGGTACTCCAGCGGCCCACGATGTCGGCACCGTGGCCGTAGAAGAAGCGGTAAAGCTGAATCAGCGAACTGGCGAAGCGCTCGGAGTAGCGCTCCTGGTGGCCCAACCCGAACAGCGCGATGCGCTTGCCGGTGAAATCCGCCTCGTCCAGCCGGGGCAGGAATTCCGCCCAATTGGGTTCCACGCAGCCGACGGCTAGCCCTGGTATATCGCCGATGCCATAGCTGGGCGTGCCGAGGATGAGGGCGTCGTAGCGCATGAATTCTTCCGGGGTGGCCCGGTTGACGTTTTGCGGCTTGGCGGCGATGTCCTCGCCCAAGACTTTGTAGATGCGCTTGGCGATGAGCCGGGTGGTCCCGGTGTCGGTCCCGAAAAATATTCCAATCTTGCTCATGGTGTACCTGTGGGTTGGATGAACGCGCCACGGGACGCGATGTCCGGCCCTGGCTGGTTGATTCAGGCGAAGCAATTCCCGCACCAGTGCTGGGCTGGCCGTCTTTTCAATCAAAACAGTGGCTTAGGCCGCGTGGGCGGTGTTCGCGGGGAACGGGGGCGGGGGATTTGGGTGGGTTTTGTCGGGTTTGCGACAGGCGGAGGGCTTCCTAGTCAACGGTTTCCAGGAATATGGGATCGGGCATAAGTTCACACCCGACCTATAGCACTGAACACGAAACAATGCCGTCAGGTCAGCACATCCAATCCATGTTTTTCAACCACAGCCAGTAACTTAAGCGCCATGCCGCTGGGGCGCTTGGTGCCCGCTTCCCACTTTTGTACGGTGGACTCGCTGATATTGAGATAACGGGCGAACACCGGCTGGCTGACTTTGTTTTTTTCGCGGATTCGCTTGATTTGAGCGGGTTCCAATTGGCTCGGCGTCACCAAGCAGGCTTGGTCGAATTGGCGCATCGTGGCCTTGTCGATGGCACCGACCTCGAACAAGGCCTGGGCGGAAGCATGAATGGCCTCGAAGGCGTCAGTCTTGAATTTGGGTTTGGTCGTCATGGCAGATTTCCACAAGCTTTCGATTTTCCAGCAGGGCGCGAACTTGGTTTTCAGTCAGGCTCGCATAGCTTTTGGCGAGGACGCGAAAGGCCGCAAGCTCGTCAGCGTCGATGTTGGCCCTATTTTGCTTGGCGAACAAATATTCATAGATCGAGTAGCGCCCGGCGTTGGCAAGGATGATCGAGCGATGCCGGTTGTCGTTCAGCCGCTTTTTGAATACGCCCCCGCCCAAGTCATCGGCTTGGCCTTGCATCACTTGTCGAATGGCGGCGCAAAGTTCGGCATCGGCGATTCGGGCTTTCTTCGCGGCCTTGCCGAACCATGCGGTTTTGAAGATGCGGGTTTGCTTTGTCATGGCTTAGGGTAGCGCCTGGCTTTCCAAAGAGCGGGGCCGATGACAAACAATTACAGTCCGCCTCGACCATCTTATCCCCTTCAATTTTTCACCTCATCCCCAGACACCGATGCGGCAATCTGCCCCACCTCGGCCACCCACAAAATTAGTCGGCGCTAATATGTTTTGGGTCTATCATATTGGGTGGATCGACCGGATAGTCCGATCACAGCGCGTCAAGGATGACGGCCACAAGCATTCAACCCGCAGGCGTCGGCTGGCAACAGCCACGGCCCCTAGGGACCGCGGGCGCCCGCGCATATAACGATAAAGATTTGAGGAGACCACTATGCAACATCCTTTCAATCGTTCGCGCCGCCGCTTCGTCTTCAACACTGGCTTAGGGCTACTCGGCGCCGCCAGCCTGCCCGCCTGGGTCCAGGCCATGCAGGACCAGTCACTCGGCAGCCTCGCGCCGAACCGCGCCAATCCCAATTTCAACCCGGATGTGGAACTCGACCTGTTCAGCCAAATGGGCCAGGCTTCCATCCTGCCGGGACAGGCCACCCGCGTCATGCAATACACCGCCAAGCTGGGCAAGGGTCCGGCGGGCACGCTGGTGGAACTCCCCGGCAGCTACCTGGGGCCGCTGATCCGCCTGAAAAAGGGCCAGAAGGTCCGCATCAACTTCCACAACAAGCTCGACGAGCCCACCATCGTCCACTGGCACGGCCTGCACGTCCCGGCGGTGATGGACGGCCACCCGATGCACGCCATCGGCAACGGCGGTGCCTATGTGTACGAGTTCGAAGTGCTGAACCGGGCCGGTCTGCACATCTATCACCCGCATCCACACGAAATCCTAGGCAAGCAGCTTTATCACGGCTTGGCCGGCGGCATCGTCGTCAATGACGAGGAAGAGGCCAAGCTGGGCCTGCCCTCGGGCGAGTTTGAAATCCCCATCGTGCTTCAGGACCGCCGCTTCGACGCCCAAAACCAATTAATGTTCGGTGCCACCATGCACGACAAGATGATGGGCTTCTATGGCGACCATGTCCTGGTCAACGGACGCCTGAACCTGGAACTGGAGGTGGCGAGCCGCGCCTACCGGCTGCGCTTCCTCAACGGCTCCAACGCCCGCATCTACAAGCTGGGCTGGAGCGACGGCTCGCCGGTCACGGTCATCGGCGTCGATGGCGGCTTGCTGGAAAAACCGGAGACCTATCCCTACGTCATGCTGGCCCCCGGCGAGCGGCTGGACGTGTGGGCCGATTTCAGCGGTCAACCGAAAGGCACCGAACTGACGATGCGCAGCCTGTCCTTCAAAGGCGTGCTGCCCAAGATGGCCGAGCGGATGATGCACGGCGGCGGCATGGGCGGTGGCGGCATGATGGGTGGCATGGGCGGCGGCGGTATGGGCCACGGCATGATGGGTGGCATGGGCATGATGGGCGCGATGAAGTTGCCGGTGGGCAGCGACTTCCCCGTCTTCAAGGTGAAAGTCACCCGCACGACCAGCGATAGCCCTAACCTGCCCACCCATTTGTCGAGCTTCAAGCGCTACACGGTGGACGACGCATCCAACCCCAACAAGCCCATCCCCATCGGCATTTCCGAGCAGCCCATGGCGATGCTGCTCAATGGCCGACCCTACGCCTTCAATGACGTGCAGGCGGTCGAGCGCATCCCCTTCAACACCATCCAACTCATGGAAATCTTCCACGCCCACGGCGGCGGCGCTGCCGCCGACGGTGGGTCCGGTCATGGCTCGGAGGCTGGCTCGGGCGGCGAGAAAAAGGCGGGCGGCATGGCGATGGGTGGCATGGGCGGTGGCGGCATGGGCCACGGCATGATGGGGGGTGGGATGGGCATGATGGGCGGCGGCGGCATGGGTGGCATGAACCACGGCGGCCAGGGTGGCGAGCAAGGCGGTGGCATGGGCGGCATGGGGATGATGGGAGGCGGAATGGGCGGCGGCATGATGTTGTCCATGGCCCACCCGATCCACCTGCACGGCCAGCAGTTCCAGATCATCAGCCGCACCATCGGCGCGGAGGAAGCGGAGGACTACGCCACGGTCAAGGACGGCCTAGTCACTTCCGGCCTGAAGGACACAGCCCTGGTGATGCCGGGCGAGCGGGTCCGCATCATCAAGCCGTTCCAGGACTTCAAGGGACTCTTCATGATGCACTGCCATAACATCGAGCATGAAGACATGGGCATGATGCGGGACTTGCTGGTCGAATAAGCACCAGCCCGCTCGGCGGAAACGAAAAAGGCGCGGTTGGATGCCGCGCCTTTTTCGTTGGACATGAATAGTCCTGTGCGCCCCCGGCGACTACGGACTCGTGGGCAAAGGCTCCAACGCAGGCAAACCGGGAAGCGTCGACAACGGGTCGCCGGGAGAACCGGCGGGCGCTGCCGGAGTCGCCGGTTTGGCGGCAGCCGCCTTCCCCTTGGGCTTTGAATTCGTCGGCGGTTTCGAATCAACCGGCGGCGATTCGACGGGCGGTTTCGGTCCGGCCAACGGGTTGGAATCCCCCGCCGCGCCGCCCGCCAATGGACTGGGGGACGGGGCTTCCCCGCCCGGCGTTTCGGCGCCTTGAATCGACGGGAATTCACCGCCCCCCATCGCATCCATGGTTTCGAGCTTGTCCTCGAAGGTCGCCCCGGTGTCCAAGGCCACCAGACAGCGGTCGGGGAAGGTCAGCTTGTGTCCGGCGCTGTTGAACGTCACCTTAAGCTCGCCTTTCAAGGCGCGTGGCCCCGCCGTGAGATATTGCTTCTTCACCGAATAGTCGAATATCGCCGTGTCCAGGCTGTCCCCCACGGTGAAGTCGAGGGGTTCGGCGATGACATCGTTGGTCTTTCCCTGGGAAAAGAAGGCGTGCAAGGCCAGCTTGTCGCCCGTGGGGACGCCCACGCCGTCCGCCGTGGCGAAGAAGCCTTGGAGCTTGGCCCGCGCCACGATTCTGCCGTTCACGCCCGGCGGGAACTCATGCTCAAACTTGATGACGACCTCCTTCTTGAGTGGCGGCAGCGCGACCAGCGTGGCATTCGCGATGCTGAGGGAATTGATCCGCGAGGCGCTGTGGCAAACCCTCGGCATCTCTCCCGGCTTATCCGACTCGATCCTGACCCCCGGATAAACCCCGGCGATTTCCACGCAACTCGCCCCGGCCATGTCCGGCTCAAGCCGGACGCCTTGGATTTCGACCACCAGAGCGGATGCCACTCCGGGCAGCAACAGCGGGAGAATCCGGCAAACCCGCACGATTTGTTTCCAACCCATTGAAAATCCTCTGAATCGTTGTCCATAAAAAACAAAGCCCAAGGCTTCGCTCCCATACTCCAAGTTCTCTGCGACCGCGCCCTATCAATCCGTCGTCGCAACGGCCCGCCACCACTATAGCCAAGCTGCCCAAGGGTCCGCAATCGAATAGCCATGCCCGGTGGCGGTGTTTTCAGAGTGGCAATGGGGTAGGTCGCCATTAATCAACGCCTTGTTTCGCCGCATCCAAACTCTTTATAATGCGCAGCCCGACGCCGGTGTAGCTCAGTCGGTAGAGCGGCACATTCGTAATGTGTAGGTCGTAGGTTCGAATCCCATCACCGGCTCCAAATAAAATTAAGCCCTTGCGAGAAATCGCCGGGGCTTTTTATTGTCCGTGGGGCACTGGTGGGGCAGTCGTTCACGATAAATCACCACAAAATGCCCCTACCCTGCCTTCGCCCCCCGAGCAATTTTTAACTCATGGCGTGGCGAATCCCGACCTGTGAACAACGATTCTTCTGCCCGCCATCACAGGTAAAAATCCCCTCAACACATCGCTTAGGTGCCCCAATCCAGCCCTTTCAAAGTGCAAGAATAGAGTTTCTAAATCAACGACTTGCAAATACCATTTTTCTGTACCGAAGCGTAAGGCGCTGCCAACATTGACACGGGCCACAGCATAATCATGGGCTTACATAACCCGACTTCGTTAGCCCGGTAAACCACGCATCCGGCAGCAAAGGCTTAAGGAGGTTCCAGCGCCGGTCATTGAGGTCGGTGGGGTAGCGTTTCCTTTTGCCTGTGCGACGTTTTCTGGCCATCTCGAAAAAGCGCTTAAATTACCAGAGCTTGCCCTTTCGGCGGGACTTTTAAAACAGGTACTTATAACTTCGCCAAAACAGTTCGATAGCAAGTCGCCCATTCGGTGCGCAAATAACGCAAGTATCCGGCCCGCCCTATTCAAGCCTTGCCAGCCGCAGACAAACCGCTGAACCAAGACGAAAAACGCCAAAATACAGGGTAAAAAGCCGCACATTTAGACAATATTTCAGAAAGCCCGCAACGTGAATATGTCACTGAAAAGCCAAACGAATCCGCCTATAGTACGTCGCACCTGCAAGACATTCATGGCAAAAGCAAGCGGCGTCGCCATGAACTAGCGTGGCAATGACCGCCGACGCGAAGCGAGTGGCGCGGAGATGCCCTTTTCTCCATCACTTAAAGCAATACCTTGTGGCACCGCCACAAAACACCACCCGGAAAACCATCATGGCAACGCCTGTCTATATTCGGATTTATAACTATACCCCCCACGCCATCACCACCGAAGTCACGGACTATCGGGACTTGGAAGATGACGGCAGCAGCTTCAATGACAAAACCATTAATACCAATTCCGTCCTTGAAAGCTCAACGAAAGTAAAAACGGGGGCTGGCAATGGCGAACTGACAATCACCATCAAGCAAGGCAGCTTGACGCTCGGCTATTTCAAAATGAAAGACTTGAAAAACCCGCACGAGGGTTTGAATTCATTGGAAGTCCCGACGCCACCGAGCCACCCGTACCAATTCACCTATGTGGCCTACCGGAGTTTACCGAATATGCCCGAAGATGATCGGTATACCTATTTGGTAATCAACTCCTACCCCAGCGGTAGCACACTGCCGTAATCGACTGAATTAGGCCGGGATAACACCCGTTACCCCGGCCTAATACCCTCGAAATTATCCGCCAATACTCATCCCAACCACCCGCCCCCCTTCCAGCCGAATCGTCCGCCCACACCGCGAGGCCAGTGCCTCGTCGTGCGTCACCAGCACCAGCGTGGTGTTCTTCTCCCGGTTCAGCTCGAACAACAACTCAATGATGGTCCGGCCCGTCTTGCTGTCCAGGTTGCCGGTCGGCTCGTCGGCGAACAGGATGGCCGGTTCGGTCACGAAGGCCCGCGCCAGGGCCACCCGCTGCTGCTCGCCGCCGGATAGCTGCCGGGGATAATGCCTCACCCGGTGACCCAGCCCCACCCGTTCCAACATTGAAAGCCCCCTGGGATGGGCGTCCTTGGCCCCGGCTAGCTCCAAGGGCAGGATGGTGTTCTCCAAAGCGGTCAGATTGGGCAGCAGTTGGAAGGACTGGAACACGAAGCCCACATAGCGCCCCCGCGCCCGCGCCCGGCCATCCTCGTCCAGATCGGTCAGGCACGCATCCGCCAGCCAGACCCGCCCCTCCGAGGGCCGGTCCAAGCCCGCCAACAACCCCAGCAGGGTGGATTTGCCGGAACCCGACGCGCCCACCACCGCCAAGGTTTCGCCCGGTTTGATGGCGAGGTCCACTGCTGTCAATATATCCAGCCTGCCGTCCGCCGCCGCCACCTGCTTGCCGAGCCGCTCGGCCCGCAGGATGGGCGGGGCGGACGCTCTCAACTCCAACCGTTCGGTGCGCGTGTCGTTCATGGGTAAATGTCTGATATTGTTCATATTATTCGCGTTGTCGGGGATGGTCCAGGCCGGGTCGGTCCTAGTGTTGGGGGATAGTATCAGCGCCGGTTATGGCCTGGAAAAAACCAGCCAGGGCTGGGTGGCGCTGCTGGAGCAAAAGCTGAAACCACGCGCCGTCGCCGTGGTCAATGCCAGTATATCCGGCGAAACCAGCGCCGGCGGCTTGGCGCGGGTCAATGACCTGCTCAAGCATCACGGGCCGTCCGTCGTCATCGTGGAGCTGGGTGGCAATGATGGACTGCGGGGACTTTCGCCCGGGCAGATGAAATCTAACCTTAGTGAGATAATAACCCGCGCCAAAGCGGCCAAAGCGCGGGTGCTGCTGTTAGGAATGAAGATTCCCCCTAACTACGGCAAACGCTATGCCGATTTGTTCCAAAAGGTCTATCCTGAACTGGCGGATCAATATGGCGTAACGTGGGTGCCTTTTTTGCTGGAAGGCGTCGGCGGACATGAGCAACTGATGCAGGCCGACGGCCTACATCCCAACCTTGAAGCGCAACCCCTGCTGATGGCGGCGGTGTGGCGTAAACTGGAGCCAATGCTGGAAAAATGACATGGGTACAACAGAATTAGCGATGGGGAATTATGAAGAGTCCGACGAGGACGGCTTTAAACTTTTTGAGTTCAACGAAAAAACTATGAATTCCGTTTTAAGATATTCTCAGTCCATGGCCAAAGTCGGGGTATTTGTCGATTCGGCCAATATGTATAGGAATGGCGGCATAAGGATGCAATATGACGTATTAAGAGAATTCGCCTGCCGGGACAACAGTGAACCGATGCGGATGAATGCCTACGTCTCCTACGACGCTCGCCGGGCCAAGACTGATTATGATTATCGGAAGAAGGCCGAAGGGTTTCATTCCGCGCTCCGGGATATTGGTTTCAAAGTAATCATCAAGGAGGTGAAATGGTATGTGGATGAATTCGGGGAGCAAGTTCAAAAGGCCAACGCCGACCTGGATCTGGCCGTGGACGCCCTGCTGCAATCGGAGAATCTCGACCGGGTGCTGATCGCCAGCGGCGACGGCGATTTCGTGCAAGTGGTCCGCGCCTTGCAAAACAAGGGCTGCCGGGTGGAAGTGGTGGCCTTGGATAATGTGTCATCGGCGCTCCGGCAGGAAGCGGACTTATTCATGTCGGGCTATCTGATACCCAATTTGATACCCACGCCCGCCCCCAACCCGGAATGGGGCCATGTCGGCTCTTGGGTGCGTGGCTGGTGCTATTACTATGACGACACCAAGGGTATCGGCTTCATGCGTTATCTGTCGCGGATAGACAAGGGCTTGTGGCTGACGGATAAGCGCAAATACGCCGAATCCCCGTTTGAAACCGCCTTCTTCCATTTCTCTAAACTACTGGACGATAACCTCACCCACAAACTCCCGAGCCGGGAACATATCTTTGAATTCCGGCTGGCTCCGTCGGAGCGTGGACCCGATAAACTAAGCGCCATCGACATTCGTCTCGCCAGCGAGTTATAAGCCATCCGCGAGGGATAGCATTCCGGCAAGGGATGCCATCCCGTTTTGCTAACAGTCGCACAAAAGTCGGCGACACGCTCGTCTAAACTTAATTCATAAATGCCTGCTCCCATGCCGGACGGATAAGATCCCAGGCATGGGTTAATTCATACCTTGGGGAGACACCCGCATGAACCCCGCATCCTTGTGTTCCGCCGAAAATAGCCTGCTGGTGGTCGTGGATATGCAAATCCGCTTGCTGTCCGCCATGCCGGAAACCGAGCGCGGTGCCATTGTCAAAACCACGGAAATACTTTTGCAGGCGGCCCAGGCCATGGATATTCCGGTGATTTATACCGAGCAATATCCCAAGGGCTTGGGTCCGACCGTGCCAGCAATTATGGAACGCCTGCCCGCCACCGCGAAGGTCGTGGAAAAATCCGGCTTTTCCTGCTGCGCCGCCGACGGTTTCTTGGACGCCCTCAATAGCACCGGGCGGAATCAAGTCATCCTGGTCGGGCAGGAGGCCCATGTCTGCGTTTTGCAAACCGCCATGGATTTGCTGGGTCAGGGCTTTCCGGTGTTCGTGGTCGAGGACGGGGTTTGTTCCCGCTCGATGACCCACAAGCACAACGCCTTGATGCGGCTGCGGGAGGCGGGCGTGGTGATTAGCAACAGCGAGTCGGTGCTGTTCGAATGGCTGCGCGACGCCGCTCACCCCGATTTCAAAACCATTTCCAATCTGGTCCGCTAACGAGAAATCATGTCACTAGCCATTCTGGAAGCCTTCCTGGCTCAAGTCCAAGCCAGTCAGCCGGTCGCCTTCAAAGAGACCATGGCGGTCATCGCCGAGCATTACGATTATCAACCCACCCGCTTCGCCAATGGCGCGGGGGACGACCGCTTGATGAACGAGCCGGGCGTCAACGAGGGTTCCTGCAAGATTTTCAGCTTCGCCAAACTTCATGGGCTGTCCGAGCCGGAAACCCTGGCCCTGTTCGGCGAGTATTACCGCGACGAGGTGCTGCCCAACCCGGCGGGCGAGGGCCACAAGAACATCCGCAATTTCATGAAGTCCGGCTGGGCGGGGATTGAATTCGAGGGCGCGGCGCTCACGCTGAAAAACTGATTCCTCAAGGCCGACTCGGTTTTGAAAACCGAGTCGGCCTAACCTCGCTTCTCGTAGGATGGATGGAGCTTTGCGGAACCCATCACTCGGGGCGGCGGTTGCGATGGGTTACGGCGCACGGTTCGCTTAAAGGAGTTTTCGGCCCTGTCCTTGTGCGCCTCCACCCATCCTACGACTCTACAATTCCAAACCAAATTTCCCCCGATACCCAAACGTCCGCCCGAACACCGGGTGGACGATCTCGAAATCCACCCGCAACTCGTCCTCCGACACCGCGCTTTCCACGATGCTGGCATCGCCCAGCAAGGCCCAGTTGGGGATGCCCGCGACCACCGATCCTACCCGCCAGCAATGATCCCGCCCGGTGAACACCAGGGCGCCGTCCCGCTCGCTCACCGCCATCCGTATACCCACGCCGAAGCGCAGATATTCGACCAGTTCGCCATTTCCACCCGCTTCCATCCGCGACGAAAACACCGTTTGTCGCCCATCCGGGAAGTGAAAGGTGCGGTGCCAGAACAGCGCGTCCGGCTGCGCGGGATCGGTCCAGTTGCGCACCTCCGTCGGCACGTCGCGGCCCTGGTAGGGCACCAGCGCCTCGAAGCTACGGGCCAACGCCAGCCATGGCTTGATGATGGGCGCATGGAAAATCTCCTCCATCACACCGCGCAGGACTTTCGGCGTCCCGTCCAAGGGCGAAATATCGTAATGCCGCCGGATGACCGGGGCGAGGCGGTGCCAGGCGTCGTCGCCCAGGGCCAGTCGGAGCAGTGGCAGGGATGAAGCGGGCATGGTTGGGTTTCTCCTTGGCAATTCGGTGAAGCTAGCTGGTGGGAGCGGGCTTTAGCCCGCGATTGACGCGGCATGTCGCGGGCTAAAGCCCGCTCCCACCGGAGGCGGTCTAAAAACCTAGCGCGGGCTTGGCGGTCATCAAATACAGCACGCCCATCATAGCGATGAAGGCCGGCCAGCCCAGCCAGAACCAGGCGCGGGCGTCGCGCCGGTAGCGTTCCGGCAGCGCTGACCCTCCGGCGAGAGCGGCGGCGCTGTCGTCCCTCATGCGGATTTGCAGCCACACCACCGGCAGCCAGCACGCGCCCGCCAGCAGATACAGCGCCAACGACGCCGCCAGCCAGGGCGCCGTGGCGGGATAGCCCGCGAGGTGGGCCAGCCAATAGCCCGTCAGCGGCTGGACGATGACCGTCGGCGCGGTGAATAGCCAGTCGGCCAGCACCACCCGCCGGTTGGTCTCGGCGATGGCGGGCAGGTTGCCGCTCAAATCCGCCGTGAACTTGAAGAACGCCGTGCCGAGGCCAGTGCCGAACAGCAGCATGGAACTCAGGATGTGCAGCCATTTGATGAAGAAGTAGTCCATGGCTCACTCCGCGGCCATGACGGCCAAAGTGGCGACGATAAGCGGGATGTTCTTCGCCAACGGCGCGAAGGGATGCAGCCAGAAGGCGGGCAGGAACACGGCGGTGGCGAGGGAATAGCCGACGATCAGCAGCAGTTGCACCAGCCCCGTTGGCACCACCCGGAACCGCACCAGCCAGGCCACCCCGAGCAGGATGTCCAGGATCGAAGCGCCGTACAGCACCAGCGGCGCGAGGCTCCCGGTAATGCCGACGGCGCCGAGCAGCGCGTAGCTCTCGCTGGCCGGGAAGAACAGCGCCGAGGTCAGCCCGGACCAAATCCACAGCAAGCCCAGCGTGATGCGCAGGGCCGACAGCAGGGTGAACAGCCGGGCTTGCAGCCGCTCCGCCGGGTTGGGCGGGGCGTGCAGCAGCGTTTCTTCCAGGGAGCGCGGCGTCCGGCCCAGCAGGTTGGCGAGGGGCGTGGAATCGCCCGTGTTGCCCTGTTGCAGCATCCGCAGCGCCTCGCCGTTGAGGGGCGTCGAGACCACCTTGCCCAACTGATCCCCCACGAACAGCATCCAACTGAACGGCACCGGCAGCATCGGCGCGGGCCGCAGGCCCAAGCTCCCGCGCAGCAGGGCCAGCAATTCCCGTAGCGTCACCGGGCGCGGCCCCGTCATCGGCAATCGGGCCTTGCGGGGAATGTCGCTTTCCAGCAGCAGGCGCGCCACGGCCTCCGTCAGATCGTCCACGTACACCGGCTGGATGGCTTGGCTGCCATCGCCGATCAGCGGGATGACGGGCAGCGCGGCCAGGGAACTCATCATCGCCGTGCTGGCGCCGCCCGGCCCGTAAATCATCGACGGTTGCAGGATCGTCCAGTCCAGGCCGGTGCCCGCCAGGAAGTCGTCCGCCGCCTTCTTGCTCAGGTGATAGCGGCTGAAGGCCGTCTCGTCCGCGCCCAAGGCCGAGATTTGCACCACCTTCCGCCCCCCGGCCCGCACGCAGGCGTCGAACAGGGCGATGGGCGCTTTCGTGTGCAGGGCGTCGAAGCTGTTGCGGCCCGTCTCGGCGATGATGCCCACGCAGTTGACCACCGCGTCCACCCCGGCGAGGCGTGGCAGCCAATCTTCCGGGGCGAAGTCTCGGGTGAAATCAGCGGGAATGGCGGTGAGGCCGGTTCGTGGTAGCAAGGCGGTGGGTCGGCGCACGGCGGCGATGACCTCGTGGCCTTGGTTCAGCAAGGCGTGGGTGATGTGGCCGCCGACGAAGCCGGTGGCGCCGGTGATGAGAATACGCATGGTTTTTCTCCGTTGAGTCAGAAGTTTCTGTAATGACAGAAGCTTGGATGGAAATTTTTTTGTTGGTTCCCCTTAGCGGAGTGGGGGTGGGCTTTAGCCCACGACAGGCTTGCCGAATCGTGGGCTGAAGCCCACTCCCACAGTAGCTATTCCTTCGCCCCCAACACATCCTGCAACTTCACCCCCATCGCCAACACCTTCACCAGCACCGGCCTGGGCAGCCGCTTCACCTGGTCGTACCAGGACAAAAGCTGCTCCATCAGTTCGGCCACGTTCTCGATGCGCTTTTTCACCGCCGGGTCCAGGTCGGGCTCGGCGTCGCATTCCAGGGCGCAATCGCGCAGCGTGGTCAGGGTCGGGTCCAGTTCGCGGCGCTTGCGGCCCTCGGCGATGGCGAAGAAGGTCTCCCATAAATCCGAGAGCGCCTCGAAATGATCGCGGCGGTCGCCCTTGACGTGCAGCAGCCGGATCAAGCCCCAGCCTTGCAGCTCTTTCAAGCTGGTGCTGACGTTGGAACGGGCCACGCCCAGGGTGTCGGCGATTTCGTCGGCGGGCAGGGGGCGACCAGCCAGGTAGAGCAGGGCGTGGATTTGCGCCACGGTGCGGTTGACGCCCCAGCGGGTGCCCATTTCGCCCCAGTGGAGGATGTATTTTTCCATAACAGGTGTGAGTGCCATAGTTTTATTCCGAAATTTCTGTATGAACAGAAATAACAGGCAGAAAGGAATTCGTCAAAGCTTTTTTTGAGGATTAAAGTTCGCCGATCCCTCCGCCCCGTGCCATGAAGCAGCGATGCGCATAAAATGGGCGCATTTCCACGCTATGAAGGAGTCCGCCATGCAAACAGCCTATGATTCCACCGCCGCCAAGCGGCCCGCCAACTTGAGCATCAACAGCGACTTATTGCGCCAAGCCAAGGAGTTGGACATCAATCTTTCCCAAACCCTTGAGCAAGTCCTGGCTGATCGGGTGCGGGAAAAACGCGCCGAATGCTGGCGGCGGGACAACCGGAAAGCCATCGCCGACTACAACGCCGATGTGGAACGGAACGGCGTGTTCGGTGATGGGCTGCGGAGCTTCTGATGGCTCAGTTTCATATTCACCGGAACTTGGATGCGGGGAGCCGTGGACTCGCGCCTTACCTGCTGGATGTGCAGACCGGCCTTTTAGATGAACTCGCCACCCGCGTGGTGATTCCCTTGCGACGGGCCAGCGCTTATCCGGGACAACCGATGTCGGGCTTGATGCCCGGTTTCCAAATCGAAGGCGAGGATTACCTCGCGCTCACCCAGCAGCTCGCCGCCATTTCCAAGAAGCAAATCGGCGCGTCAATTATTGATGTATCGGACCGGCGCTCCGAAATCATGGGGGCGTTGGATTTGCTGATCTCCGGTTTCTGAAGCCGGACCGAATCTGGCTCCGCCCCAAGAATTCGTGTTTAATCGCGGCCTTGCGTTTGCCCGCCGCCGATGATGGAACAACGCGCCGGGACCATCGGTCTCATGGCGGGCAAGTATCTTGAATGACCAATAACAACGGAGGACAAGCGATATGATGGCTTTCTTGGTTTACCTGGTGCCCATCTCCCTTTTGGTTTTCGTCATCGGACTCCTCAGGCCCAAATGGATTTTGTTCTGGATGAAGGAACCCGACCGGATTTGGGCGTCCAGCGTGGGATTGCTCCTGTTCATGGCGGGCGTGACCGTGTATTCGGAATTAAAGCTGAAGCCCAAGGCACCGGGCCAGCAGGAGCATCATCAGGAGCGCTCCGCCGAGGACCGCAACCAGCTCAATATGGATGCGCGTTGATCCGCATTCAGCCGTCGGCGGATCCGCACGGGTTCGCCGACGGGCACCGCGCCTCCCCGCTATTTTCCCTTTCCCTTCAAGCCACTCTCGTGAAGCACACGGGTGCCGATTTCCTCCACCGACAGGTTCGACGTGTCCAGGCAGGGAATCCCCGCGCTTTTGAACAGCCCCTCCGCCGCCCGGATTTCCTCCCGGCACCGCCCTAACGAGGCGTAGCGGCTGCCCGCTTTCCGCTCCTCCCGCAGCC
>NZ_JBTEKS010000076.1:0-14760 GCF_054333355.1 Methylomagnum sp.
GCGCCGGGAGGCTGGCGCGGATGTTGGCCTCGTCGAAACTGTCCTTGCCCTCCGGCGGATCGTATTGCACTTGGACCGCCTCGATCTTCGGCTCGATCACTTGCAGGCGGATGACGCCCTCGGTCAACTCCTGCTCCGGCACCGTCACCAGGACCGTGCCATGACCGGCGGCGCGGTAGCGGTTTTGCAGCGCCTCGATGGCCTTCTCGATGGTTTCAAAGGCGCAACTGGCGCAGGTAAGACCCTGGACCGCCGCCTCCGCCTCGGCCTGCGGTATCAGGGTGTTGCCCTCGATCTGATAGCGCTTGATGGCGAAGCTGGCCTCATCGGTCTGGCCCCAGGCCGCAGGAGCGCCCAGCAGCAAGGGCAACAGCAGGCTCTTTAACAGGCGGGTGGCGTTGTCGCTCGGGATCATTGCACTACACATTGGCCGTTGCACTTGGTGATATCCAGGGTTTGCCCCTTGCCCCGATTGCGGGCGATGGACGAGGGTATCGTGACTTGAACGCCCTGCCCTGGCGGCACGATCATCGGTGGGGTGATCCAGTCCCTAATGTATGCGAATTGGCCCGCCAGCACCGGCAGCAGCCCTTGCTCGTTTTTCAGGGCGACCTCGCCCGCCGCCACGTCCACATGCAAGCCCGCCTTGAGCGGCTGGCCGTTCAGGGTGGGGATGTTGCCGCAGTCGTTGGGGCAAGCCGCCGCGTCGGCCCTCTCGCCGGACGAATCGCCGCCGCTGCCCGCGCCATCCTTGCAGACGCTCTGGCACAGCAGCAGGCCGTAATGGGTGCCGCGAATACCGATGGTGGCGACCGGCGTCTGGATGGTGTCCTGGGGCGGGCTGCGCTTGCCGATCATCCCGCTGATCCGGCGCAGTCCGCCTTTGAGCAGGTCGATGAGGGAGCGATCCGACGAGGGGTCTTCCGGCACGAAGCGGTATTGCTCGACCCGGATGCGGCTGTCGGGACGCAGCACCACCTCGCCGTTGTCGGCGAACCTGATGCGGGCGTAGGTGTTGTGGGAGGTGTCCAGCACGTCCCCGACCTGAATGGCCGAGCCGACCGCCAGCAGCGTCCGCTTCCCGTCGCCGCGCTTGGCGCTCAGTGTGCCGGACAGATGGGTGATGGTGCCGGCGGTTTCGGCCCAGGCGGTGGACGCCGCCGCCAGCAACACCAGCAGGAAGACCAGTTTGCGTAGGCAATCCGTGTGTTTCATGGCTAGCGGCAATTTTGTAGTTTTCTGGAAGACTTGCGGTTTCCGGTCGTGGCGCCGTCCTTGCCATCGCCTTCGGTTCCCCCGAATTCGCCCTCTTCGCCGCCGACGACACCGGCGGGTTCCGTCACGGTCGGCCCGCCCTGCTCCACGGCACCGGCGTTGAAGTATTGGCCGGTCCATTGATTGCTGGCCGTGTAGTCACTCCCGCCATCATCGCCGTCGTCGTCCCCGCCATTGGTTCCACCGCTAGCGTTCAACGCAGCGGAGGTGTGCAACCCGGTCACCACCGCCTGGGAATTAAGCGGGATGACCGTGTCCTCGGGTTCTGGTGGCGGTGACGGCGGCGCCGTTGCGCTGACGAGGGTGACGCCCTGGGCTTGATATTGGGCGGCAAGATTGGCCCCGCCAGAATTGACGGTGGCGAAGGCACCGCTGACGCCTCCCTGCGCGGACAGGATCGGGTAGCTGCCGACGGGGGCCGGTCCACTGGCGTTCAGCGTGCCGCCGAGTTGAGCGGAGCCGCTGATGTCCAGACGGTCGAAGCCCGACGGGTCGGCGCTGTTCAGTTCGATCTTTAGCACGCCCGAAGCGCCCTGCACGAAGTTTCCGACGATATGCAGAACGCCGGGGGAAGCGCCGGGCGAGAACACGCCTTGGTTAATCAACGCATTCTGGCCGGAACCCAATTCAATGGTGCCGAAGCCGCCCACGCCGCCGGTGTTGGTCCAGTCGCCGTTGACATGCAGCACGCCGCGGGCGCCCAGGTTCAGTGAGCCATTGTTGACCACGTTGTTAGCGGTCAGGGTGTTATCCAACTGCACCGTGTTGGTCAGGGTCACTGGCCCGGTGACGTTGACCCCGCCCGTGTTCGACAGGGTGCCGCCGCTCCACTGGAAGAATCCCTCCACGGACAAGCCGCCCGGCCCGGTGAGGCTACCGCCGCTGACGCGCAGGTTATTCAACGAACCCGAACCCTCGAGGCTCAAGCTACCGCCAATCAGCGATAGGTTGGCGCCCCCGCTCAGGTTGTGTACGGTCAGGTCGCCGGGGCCGACGGTCACGAAGGCCGAACCCAGCCCGCTCAAATCCACATCGAAATTGCTGTCGGGCAGCCGCTGGGGCGTCCAGTTGAGCGGGTTGCTCCACTGATTGTCGCCGCCGAGGCCGCTCCAGATCATGGAAGCAAAGTCGATTTGGGCATTGGCGGCGATGAACGAGCCATTGCCGAGCAAATAATTGCCCGCGTCCACGCCGTTCAGGTTCAGGCTGCTGAAGGTTACGGTCCTGCCGGTGCCCGCGTTGGGGTTGTCGTAGTTGCCGCTTCCGTTCAAGCCCACCGAGTCTCCAGCGATGACGCCGCTCAGCGCGTAATCCGCCCCGCCCAGATTAGCGGCGGTGGTGCCGTCGTACACCTTGGAAACCAAGGCACCGCTGGCCGCAACGGTCAGGCTGGCCGGGGTGATCGTCCCCACCGGCGCACTGGCGGCGGTGCTGCCCAGGGTGTAATTGCCCGCGTCCACGCCACCCAGGCTCAGTCCGGTCACGGTCACGGCCTTGCCGGTGCCCACGTCCTTGGTGTCGTAAACGCCGCTGCCACCGTTCGCGACGACCATGTCGCCGCCCAGCACGCCGGACAGGACGAGATTCCCGGCGCCCAAGCTCGCGACCGCCGTGCCGTCATAGACCTTGGCGACCGTGCCGCCCAGGCTGGCGGTCAGGTCGGCGGGGGTGATTCTGCCAATCGCGGCGCTATCGGTCGCCGCATTCAGCGCATAGTTGCCAGCGTCCCCGCCGCTCAGGGCCAACCCGGAAGCCGTCACGGTTTTGCGAGTCCCAACATCCTTGGTGTCGAAGCTGGCGCTGGCGGCGGTCACCAGCACCTCATCGGTCTCCTTGACCCCAATCAGGCTGAAATTGCCGACACCCAGGGCAGCGGCGGTGGTCGCGTCATAAACCTTGCTCACCGTGCCGATTAGCTCGGCGGTCAAGGAGGCCGGGGTGATGCTGCCGATGGCGGCGCTGGCATCGCTGGAACCCAGCACATAGTTGCCAGCATCCACTCCGCCGAGAATGAGTCCGGTCACGGTGATGGTCTTGCCGGTGCCGACGTTCTTGGTGTCGAAATGGCCGCTACCGCCATTCAATGTCACCGTGTCGCTTCCGATGAGGCCGGACAGGATGATGTTGTCCGCCCCGAGCGCCGCCGCCGTGGTGCCGTCATAGACTTTCGTGAGCGTGCCGCTCAGCGTGGCGGTGAGGCCAGCCGGGGTGATGGCGCCGATGTTGGCGCTGATGCCGGTCGCGCCGAGGGCGTAGTTGCCCGCGTCCGCCCCCGTCAGGCTCAGGCCCGTCGCGCTCACGGCCTTGCCGGTGCCCACATTCTTGGTGTCGTAGCCGCCGCCCGCCGCCGCCACGCCGACGGCGTCGCCGCCGAACACGCCGGACAGCGCGAGATTGGCCCCGCCCAGGGTCGCGGTGGCCGTGCCGTCGTAGACCTTGGTCACGGTCCCGGTTAGGCCGGGGGTCAGGGTGGCCGGGGTGATGGCGCCGATGTTGCCGCTGGCGCTGGCGGAACCCAGCACGTAGTTGCCCGCGTCCGCCCCGGTCAGGCTCAGGCCCGTCGCGGTCACGGCCTTGCCGGTGCCGACGTGCTTGCTGTCGTAGCTGGCGGCGGAGGCCGACAGGCCCACCGCGTCGCCAGTCACGGCGCCGGACAGCGCGAGGCTGGCCCCGTCCAGGGTCGCGGCGGTCGCGCCGTCGTAGACCTTGGTCACGGTCCCCGTTAGGCCGGGGGTCAGGCTGGCCGGGGTGATGGTCCCCACGTCCGAGCTATCGGTAGCGAATTGGAGCGCGTAGTTGCCTGCGTCCGCGCCGCTTAGACTCAGGCCCGTCACGGTTACGGTCTTGTCCGTCCCCACGTTCTTGGTGTCGAAGCCGGCACCAGCGGCGGTCACGAGCACATCGTCGTCACCCTTGACCCCCAACAGGCTGAGGTTATTGGCACCCAGCGCAGCGGCGGTGGTCCCGTCATAAACCTTGCTTACCGTCTGGACCAGTTCGGCGGTCAGTGTGGCTGACTTGATCGTTCCAATGGCGGCACTGGCGGTGTTGGACGACAGGCCATAACCATAGACAACGGCCCCCCCGTCATTGGCGCCGAGGAGGTTAATCCCGCCAACGGTCACGGTCTTGGCGGTCCCGGCGTTCTTGTTGTCGTACAACCCGCTGGTGGGATTGCTGAGAACCACCGTGTCGCCGTCGATAGCGCCGGTATAGCCGTAGTTGGCCACCGCCAGAGTGGCATCCGGGTCGGCGCTGTAAGTCTTGCTGACCGTGCCGGCCAGGGTCGGCGTCACGGTTGGCGCGACCGAATATAGGAAGCCGTTGCCAGCCCCCAGCACCGTATCCTTGCCGGGAACGCCATAAGCGGCGTCGTATTGCTTGAAGCTGTAGGCCAGTCCGCCCCGGTTGTCGCTGGCCGGCTCGTTGGACCACACCAGCCAGCGGCCATTGGGTGCGCTCAGGGCCGAGGCGCCCGCCGTGTTTTGGAAGCCGCCACCGGATACCAGGACGATGGCGTCGCCGCCGCCGCTGGCCGCGATGGAACCCAGCAGTTGGATGCCGCCGGAAGACCGCGCCAGCAAGCTGGTGATGGACGGCATGGCGGGCAGGTTGAGAACGCCGCCGCTGTGGAGGATTTCCACGGCACCGTTGGCGTTCATGCTGCCGCCGGAGTAATCGAAGCCGCTCAGGAAGCGATAACTGCCCGCCCCCGCCAGCGTGCCGCCGGTCCAGGTGAAGCCGCTGTTGACCGTGAGGCTGACGGCGGTGTTCACCGTGCCGCCCTGCATCTTCACGGCGGGACCACCCGCCGACAGGCTCGCCGCCGGAATATTCACGTTGACCGCCGCGCCATTCAGCAACAGCAGCCCACTTCCGGTGAAGCTGGTGCCCGAATTCAGGTTCTGCGTTCCCGAAGCGAAATCAAGAATGGCACCCGGCGCGATGAAGTAGGTGCCCGTATTCTCGCCATTGAACACCGCCTGCAGGGTTTGGTTCGCGTTGACCGTGCCGGCGTTGATGAAACTCGTGGCGTAGCCCATCTGCGGGTTCAGCGAGTTCCAATCGAAGACGCCAGCGTTGTTGAAGACCGCATTGCCGGAGCCTTGCAGCGAATAAACGCCGGGGTTCGTCGTATTCACCTGAAAGACGCCGGTGTTGGTCAAGACCGCCGAACTGCCGACGCTGTCCAGGAGAAGGCTGCCATCGGCCAGCGTGATCGTGCCCGCGTTGTTCCAGGTCTTGTCCCGGAAAACCTTGGTCGCCGCGCCGTCCAGCGTGCTGGCGCCGCTGGTCGCGAACGAGCCGCCGCCCGTCAGCACGCCATCCGTCCAGTGAAAATCGCCCGCGACATCCATGGCCTCGGCACCCGCCAGCGTGCCGCCGGATAGTGTTAGGTTGGCGGTGGACAGCGGGCCATTGGCCGTGAAGCTGCCGCCACCAATGGTCAAGTCGCCCGCCAGCGTGGACGGGGTGGCGGAATCGTTCAGGGTCAACGAGCCACCGCTGATGGTCAGGTTGTTGAGGAGCGCCGTGTTCAGCCCCTTGATGCTGTCATCGCCGCTGGCGTGGTTGACCTCAATCCCTGCCACCAAGTTGATGAAAACGATGTCGCTCAGACCCGGCAGGACGTCGCCGGTCCAGTTGGCGACGTCGGACCAGAACGAGGTGCCCGCGCCGCCGTCCCAGCACACGCCCGCGCAGACGATGTTGCTGTTGGTCAGCCGGTAGTGGTTGCCGCCCACGATGGCACCGTTGAAGCCGGTGGGCAGGCTCAAAGTGGCGAAGCTGCCGCTGGCGGCGGTGGCGGTGAGGATGTCGAAGCTCTCCCCAGCGGGCGGAATGTAGCCATTGATGAGCGGGCTGTTCAGCGTGCCGCCCACCGTGGCGTTGCCGGACACGGCCAACACGTCGTACTGCGTGCCTGCGGTGGTGCCGCCGATTTCCGCCACAATCGTGCCGGTGTTTTGCAGATTGCCGAGAATGGAAAGCGTGCCCGCCGTGCCGTTGCCGCCGGGGGCGAGAACGCCCTCATTGGTGAGAGTACCCGCCCCGCCCGCTAGGTTGAGCGTGCCCGCCCCACGAACCATGCCGGTTGAGGCGTTGATTAGGCTGGCGTTGGTCTGAATCAACGCGCCGCCCGCCACGTCCATGATTCCAGCATTGCTGGCGAGTCCCTCAAGGTACAGCGCACCAGTTACCGCTTGCAGCAGGCCATTGTTGATCAGGCTGGCCGGGCTGACCTGTAGGGTGTTGCCGGGGGAGTTGGCGAGGAAGGTGCCGTGGTTCACGAAGGCGTTGTCGGGATTCCAGCCATACGCGGCCCCGTGGCCCTGGACGGTGAGGCCCGCCCCGAAGGTGATGGCGTCCCCGGCGTCGGCGGCGATCAGGTTGGTTCCCGCCAGCGCCAGGATGGCGGCGCCGGGCGTCCCGAGGGTCTGGCTGCCGCGCAGGTACCACTGGCTGGCGTCGGCGGAGACCGTCGCGCCGGGGGCGAGGGTCAGGCCGTTCCTGAGGCTGAGGTGGCCCTGGATGACGAGGCCGCCGCCCACCGTGGCACCGTCCAGTGTGCCGGAGGCGCTGACCAGCGCCAGCCCGTCGGCGCTGGTCAGGACGCCGTTTTTGAAGGTGCCGTTGAGGGTGACGGGGCCGCCCGCGCCGAGGTCCACGGTGTGGCCGGCGGCGTCCCACAGCCCGTTGAGGCTGACCGCGCCGCCGGTGTGGCTGAACTGGCTGCCCGGCCCGCTCAGGGTGAGCGTGCCGTATTGGTTGAACGCGCCGCCCGTGACCGACAGCAGGCCCGCGTGGGTCCAGGTGGCACCGCCATCCTGGTTCAGGACGCCCGCGTCGACCCGCACTGTGCCGGTGTTGTCCAGGCTGTTGTAGAGGTTGACGGTGCCGCCGTCCGCCGTAATGGTTCCCGAGTTGGTGATGGTCCCGCCGACGCTGAGCGTGCCCGCCGTCGCCCGCATCAGCCCGGTGTTGGCTAGGCTGGCCGGGTTGACCAACAGGGTCTCCCCGGCGGTGTTCGCGAGGAACGTGCCGTGGTTCACGAAGGCGTTGTCGGGATTCCAGCCATACGCGGCCCCGTGGCCCTGGACCGTGAGTCCCGCGCCGAAGGTCGTGGCGTCGCCCGCGTCGGTGGCGATCAGCGCGGTCCCCGCGAGGCTCAGGGTCGCGGTGCCCGGCGTCCCGAGGGTCTGGCTGCCGTGCAGCCACCATTGGCTGGCGTCGGCGGAGACCGTCGCGCCGGGGGCGAGGGTCAGCCCGCCCCGGACGTTCAGGTTCCCCTGGACGCTCAGGTTGGAGCCGAGCGTGGCTCCGTCCAGTGTGCCGAAGGCGCTGAGCAATGCCAGCCCGCCGCTGGTGAGGGTGCCGTTCTTGAAGGTGCCGGACAGGGTGACGGGGCCGCCCGCGCCGAGGGCCACGGTGTGCCCGGCGGCGTCCCACAGCCCGTTGAGGCTGACCGTGCCGCCGGTGTGGCTGAACTGGCTGCCCGGCCCGCTCAGGGTGAGTGTGCCGTATTGGTTGAACGCGCCGCCCGTGACCGACAGCAGGCCCACGTGGGTCCAGGTGGCACCGCCATCCTGGTTCAGGGTGCCCGCGTCGACCCGCACCGTGCCGGTGTTGGTCAGGCTGTCGTAGAGGTTGACGGCGCCGCCGTCCGCCGAGAGTATCCCGGCGTTGGTGATCGAGCCGCCGACGCTGAGGGTGCCCGCCGTCGCCCGCATCAGCCCGGTGTTGGTGAGCGCGGTCGGGTAGACGCTGAGCGTCTGGCCCGCCACATTGGCGTCCACCGTGCCCTGGTTGACGACCGCGTTGTTCTGGCTCCAGCTCAACAGCTCGCCCTGGCCCCGCAGGGTCAGTCCCGCGCCGAGGGTCAGGACGAGGTCGTCCTGGTTGGTGATGAGCCGGACGCCCGCCAGGCTCAGGGTGGCGCTGCCACCCGCCGCCGGGCCGAGGGTCCAGGACGCGCCCTTCAGGTACCAGTCGCCGCTGTTGGCCCGCACCTCGACGCCACTGGCGAGGGCCAGCCCGTTATGGACGAACAGGTCGCCGTTCACGGTGAGGTCGGAGCCGAGGGTCGCGCCGTCCAGGTTGCCGCTGGCGCTGGTCAGCGGCGTCCCGCCGAGGGCGGTCAGGATGCCGTTTTTGAACGTGCCGCTGCTGAGCGTGAAGTCCCCGCCCGCACCCAGGTCCACCGTGTGCCCGGCGGCGTCCCACAGGCCGTTGACGTTGACCGCGCCGCCCGTGTGGCTGAACTGGCTGCCCGGCCCGCCCATGGCGAGCGTGCCGCCTTGGCTGAACGCGCCGCCCGTGACCGACAGCAGCCCGGCATTGTTCCAGGTGCCCCCTAGGCCCACATTGCCCGCGCTAACCTGAACCGTCCCGGCGTTTTCCATTGAGCCGTAGAGGTTGTGAGTGCCGCCGCCAAAATCCAGGAGGGCACCGCCCGCGACATTGAAGCGGCCATGGCTCTCGCCGCCGCCCGTCAGGCTCACGGTGCCCGCGTTGACGTTGACGGTGCCGCCGTTGTTGAACGGCCCGGCGAATCCAGTAGCTCCGCCATTGAGGGTCAAGGTGGCGCTGACATTCACCGTGCCAGTCCCGGCCAAAGGTCCATCAAGCTGCACCTGGCCCGCATGGGATGCCGTCAGTGCGCCGTCCACCGTGGTCTGTTCGGACACCGTTAAGGAGCCGCCCGAAACCTCTAGGGAGTTGCCGCCGTTGATGGTCAACAGCCGGATCAGGTCGGTTCCGTAGCCGTGAGTCACCGCGAATCCGGCGTCGATCTTCGCCTCGTCCGTGGAACCCGGCAGGATGTCGCCCGACCAGTTGGCGGGCTTGCCCCAGTCGAAATCGCCGTTGCCGTTGTCGAAGAACCGCACCGACGGGCCGGTGATGTATTGCAGCCGGGCCGCTTCACCATTCAAGAGGTTATAGCCAACCTGGAAATTGGTCGGCGCGTTGATCGTGGCAAAGGTGCCCGTCGCGGTGCCGGTCTTAAGGAGGAACGCGATTTTATCGTCATTGACGGGCGTATATCCGCCTATCGGGGTGGCATTCAACGTGCCATTCATGGTCACGTTGCCATTCACGGTCACCGTGTCGGATTGCCCCGCGCCCGTCCCGCCCAGGTCGATGTTAAGCGAGCCGCCCGCGCCCAGCGCCAGATTGCCACTGATGGACAGGGCACCGACGCCGCCCGCCGAACCGGGGGCGATGACGCCGGTATTGGTCAGCGTTCCCGCCGAGCCAAGCCAAATGCCGCCCGAGCCGGTCAGCATTCCCGCGTTTTCAAACGCCGGGACGCCAAAGCTGCCGATGGCGTCGCTGGCCGACGAGTTGAGGCTGACCACGCCGCCCGCCAGGTTCACCAGCTTGGCCGTGACCGGCGTCGCCACCTCCGTGTCATGCAGCGTCAGCGAGGCCGCGCCCGCCAGTGTGATCGAGCCGCCGTTGTGCCAAGTCTTGTCTTGCAAGGCCACGGTGCCACCCAGCGTGCTGGCGCCCGTGGTGGTCAGCAGGCCCGCGCCCTTGAGGGTGCCGCCGTTCCAGGTGAAATCGTTGCCCAGCGTGATGTCGGCGGCGGCGTCCAGCGTGGCGTTCTCTTGCACCGTCAAATGAACTGCGGGATTCCCCGGCGTACCGAACGCCAGCGGGGTGTTCAGCGTGACCACGCTGTTGTTGGTCAACACGAGGTTGCCCGAGCCACTGAAGGTCGACCCGGCATTCCAATTCCTGGCGGAGTTGTAGAACGTCAGGGTTTTGTCGGCGATGGCGTAGGCGCCGGAATCGGTGCCATCGGCGGTGTCCAGCGTCAGGTTTTGAGCGAGGCTGACCAAGCCGCTGTTGTTGAACGTCCTCACGTACACCGAACTGGTGCCTAAGGTCGCCGGTCCCCAGATCAAGGTGCCCGCGTTGTTGAACTCGCTGGGGGCGTAGCCGAAGATGGGCGAGGCGTTCGTGGACTCCACGTCAATCACGCCGCCGGATTGGTTATTAAGCGTCGGCGTGCGGCCGTCCGTGTCCGCGTCCGCGTCCGCGTTGAACAGGTACACGCCCGTGGAGCCAGTGATGGCGATGGTTCCGGTGTTGTTCCAGGTTTTGTCCTGCAACTGGAGGGCGCCCGTCCCACTCAAGCTCGTTGCGCCGGTGGTGGTGAGCGTGCCCGCGCCCTTTATCAAACCGCCCGTCCAGGTGAAGCCGTTGTTGAGCGTCAGGCCCGCCACCCCGTCCACCACGCCGTCCGCCAGGGTCAGGGCGGGCGCGTCCGCGCCGAGCGCGAGGGGCGCATTGACGGTCACGGTGCCGCCGTTGATGGACAGGAACGCCTGGCCGGTGGCGGTCCCCGTGCTGTTGAAGGCCAGCCCGGCACCCCAGGTCCGCGCCGTGTTGACGAAGCTCAGGGTCTTGCCCCGCGCCACGTTGTAAACGCCAGTGTCGGTGCCGTCGGCTCCCCACAGGGAGAGATTGTCGTTGACGTTGACCGTGCCGCTGTTGTTGAGCGTGGTGGCGCTCAGCCAACTATGGCCCTGGTCCGCGTTCGTCGCGTTCCAATCCAACCGGCCCGCGTTGTCGAATATCCGGGTGCCGCTCCCGTCGATGGGGTTCGTGGCGGTGGATTCCATCAGCACCACCCCGTCCGCCAGATTGTTGAAGGTGGGCGGCGTCGGATCGACGGCGTGCTGAAAGTATAAGTACCCGGTCCCCGTCAGGCTGACCGTGCCGCTGTTGTTCCAGACCTTATCCTGCAAGGTCGCGCCGCCATCCACCGTGGTCAAGCCGGTGGTGGTCAGGGTGCCCGCGCCCTTGATCGTGCTGCCCGTCCAGGCGAAGGCGTTGCCAATCAAGATGGGCGACGCGGCGTCGAGCGTGCTGTTAAGCAAGGTCAGCGTCGGCGTGAGGGTTCCCGCCGCTGGCCCAAAGATCAGGGGCGTGCTGGCGGTGATGGCGGACCCGCTCACCTGCAACGCGCCGGAACCGCCGAACACCAGCCCCGGTGCCCAGGCTCTCGTCGCGCTCTCGAATTTCAGCGTGGCGCCGCCCGCGACCAGATAACCGCCAGCGTCGGTGCCGTCCGCGTGCACGGTCAGATCGGCGCTGGCGTTGACCCGGCCCGTGTTGTTGAAGCCGCCGTCGCTGTAGAAGTAAATGGTCCCCGGCGCATTCCAGTTCAGCGTGCCCGCGTTGTTGAAGTGGCCGTGGCTGAAATAGAGGGGAGAGCCACCCGTCGAGGCCATCGTGTACACGCCCCCGGCCAAGTTGTTGAGTTCCGGGGCGGGCGCGGCGGCGGTATCGTTGTCTCCCAAGAACAGGGAATTGCTGCCCGTCTGGAGAATGACGCCGCTGTTATTCCAAGTCTTCTCCAGCAGCACCGCCGAGAGACCGGCGCCGTTCAAATAGGTCTCGCCCGTGGTGGTGAGCAAGCCCGGCCCTTTGAGGATGCCGTGGGTCCAGGTGAAGGCGTTATGGATCGTCAGGCTCGCCGCCGCGTCGAGCGAATTCAAAGCACCGCCGCCGGAGAGGGTCAGGGCAGGCGCGGTGGCATCCAGGGTGACGGGGCTGTCGATCATGACCTCGCTGTTGTCAATCCGCAGAGCGCCCGTCCCGGTGAACGCCAAGCTGGTCTGCCAGTGCCGCACTTCGCCGTTGTAGCCGAAGAAGGTCAGCGTCCGGCCCGCCGCCACATCGTAAACCCCCCTATCGACGCCCCCGGCCTGGAGTCCCAGGTCGCCGCCCGCCACCTTGACCGTGCCGTAATTATTGAAGTCGCCCAGGTGGCTGGAATCCACCGACATCCACACCACGCCGCCATCCGAGTTCCAGTTGACTACGCCGTAATTGTTGAACTGGTTGGAGCCGGTCGAACTCACCGGGAAGGTCGCCGTCGAGTTCACCGCCAGACTGGCGCCCGCCGAATTGTTCAGCACCGCCACATTGGGCGCGGCGGTGTCGATGAGGTCGATCCTGCCCGTGCCGGTCAGCGTGATTGCGCCGTTGTTGTCCCAGGTTTTGTCTTGCAGGGTCGCCGCGCCATAGAGTCCGTTCACTGTGGTCGTGCTGGCCGTGGTCAGCGTGCCCGCGCCCGTCACCGTGCCGCCCGACCAGGTGACCGCCCCGTTGGCCGTGACATTGCCGCTGGCGCTCAGCGTGCCGCCGTTGAGGATTAATCCGCCATTGAACGTCGCGCCGCCGTCGCCGACTGTCAGGCTACCGCCGGACAAAGTAAAGTCCGCCCCGCAGATCAGGGTCGCCGCCGCTTGATCGCCCGCATTGAGGACAACCGGCGAGGTCAGCGGGAAAACCAGGGAGGGCGAGGACGGATCAATGGTCACGTAGCTGGCGCTGACCGGCAGAGAATCGGTACTCCAGTTGGCCGCGTCGGTCCACAGGAAGGTGCCCGCGCCGCCGTCCCAGAAGATGCTGGTGGAGCCGGTGATGTCCAGAGCCACGCTGGTGGGGCCGTAGATCGGGGTGAGGACGAACGGCCCCGAATTGACGGCGTCGAAGGTGCCATTCACGTTTCCACCGGTCAGCACCGTGTAGTTGCCGACATTGCCAGCCCCGCTCACATTGAGTGAGCCCGCCAGGGTGGCGATGCCGCTGACGGCGATGGTATCGGTGCCGAAGGCTTCCACATTGATTTCCAGCGTGCCCAGGGAGCCTTGCTGGTAGTCGCCCAAGATAGCCAGGGAACCCACGGTGGTGGCGCCGCCGGAGGCGCCTGGCGAAATCACGCCGTTGTTGGTCAGGATGGCTCCCGCCGCATTCACCAACCCAGAGCCGCTCAGCCGCCCCGTGAAGCTTTGGTTGCCTATGACCTGCAACGGCTGGGCGCCGGACAATTCGAGATTGCCGGTGAAGCTGCCGCCGGTCCACGTACCGGGACCATACAGCGTGGCCCGTCCGCTGCCCGCCAGCGTGCCGCCACTCAGCGCGAAGCCGCCATCCACTTGGACAGCGCCGTCGGCGACCAAGGTGCCACCCGCGATGCTCAGGGTGGCGGAGGCGCCAATCGTTGACGCATCCGTCAAGGTCAGGGTGCCGCCCGAGGCGAGGGTCAGATTTTCCGCCGTGACCAAGCGCGTGGCGGCTTGCGCACCGGACCCGACCGTTACGGTATAGGCGCCGGCGGGCCGGTCGATCAAAACAATGTCGCCCGCCTGGGGAACTCGTTTACCGGATTCCCCCGGAAGCTGGTTCCAGTTGGACGCGGTTTCCCACTGGCCGTTGGCGTTGGCGCCCCAAATCAGCACCGGCGCGTTGGTGTCCGCTTGGATGGCGAGGTTCTTGCCGTCGTACTGGGTGTTGAACGGCGTGCCGAAGCCCGAATTGATGGTGCTGAAGCTTCCGGACAGCGTGGCCCCAGCTTCCAGAAGATGGAACGCATCGCCGGCCACGGGGGCGAAGCGGTTGGCGCTGGACAAATTCAGGGTGCTGCCGCCGTTGATGGTGATGGCACCGCTGGCGGTGATCGAGTCATAGCCCGCCCCCCGCAGTCGGCCATTCAATTCGGCATTGGTGACGCTGCCGGATTCTAGAACCACGCCGCCGACGATATTCAAATGGCCCGGCGAAGCCCCCGGACTCAGGGTGCCAAAATTGGTGAGCTTGTAGCTGTCGGCGCCGAGGTTGAGTGTGCCGGAACCCCGGATGGTGCCGGTGGATGCGTTGAGCAGATTGGCGTTGTTGAATTTGACGGTGCCCGCCGTCCCGATGTCGATGACCCCGGCGTTGGTGGCGAAGCTGGTGCCCGCCGCGCCCGTGCTGATGTTGAGCGCCACGCCGCCCGCGTTGTCGGTCAGGCCGTAGTCGCGGACCATGAAGTCGAGGGTCGTGGCCGTCGGCAAGGTGAAGGTGGTGGCGAAGTTCTGCACGGCGGGCTGGGCCGCGACCGCCGCTTGCGTGCTCTGAGTGCTGCCCGCCTCGCCGTACACCACGACCTGATGGGTGGCGTCGTCGGCGACCACGAAATTCCACACCCAATTGGCGCCGCCGTCGATCCGCCACGCGGTGTAGGAACCATTCGCGCCGGACCGGCCCGTGCCGTTGCTGACCGTGTAGGTGCCAGCGGGCAGGGTGAGTCGGTTGAGCGCTCCGCCGGTGGGATTGGTGATGGGCGAGATGACCTGGCCGGGCACGGGCGCGGGGTCGGTCGGGAAGGCGAAGCCGTACTTGGTGGCGTCGATATTGACGATGGTCGGCGACACATTGACGGACAACAGGCCGGTGACGGATTGCAGCGTGCCGTTATTGGCGAAGGACGGGGCGCTAATCGTCAGCGTGCCGGTGTTGGTGCTTACCAAGCCATTGTTGGTGAAGGTGGCGGGATTGACCGTCAGGGTCCGGTTCGCCGCGTCGGCGTCCAGGGTGCCCAGGTTGAGGATCGCCTGGCCCTGGGTCCAGTAGCTCAGCGTGCCGTGGCCCCGGACCGTCAGGCCCGCGCCTATCACCAGCGTCGAGGTGTTGGCGGGGCTGTTG
>NZ_JBTEKS010000077.1:0-14751 GCF_054333355.1 Methylomagnum sp.
CGTAGCCTTTCAGGAAGGTGTCCTGCATGGACTGCCACAGCTTGAGGTTCTGCCGCGCCAAGTCGCCGAACACCGACATCGGCCCCGTCTCCATCAGCTTCGCCATCTGCTCTTCCATGAGCTTCTGCTGCTGGGTGAACACCGAGAGGCTTTGCTCCAGATAACTGCTCATGAAGCCCTGCATGGTGTCGCCATAGGCGCGGATGATCTGCTCCAGCACCTCGCGGCTGAAGATGGGTTTGCCCTGTTCCTCCTGCTCCAGGATGACCTGCATCAGGATGCTGCGGGTGATGTCCTCCTCGGTCTTGGCGTCCACGATGCGGAACTTGACGCCGTCCTTGACCAGCCGCCGGATGTCCTCCAGCGTGATGTAGGCGCTGACCACCGTGTCGTAGAGTCGGCGGTTCGGGTATTTTTTGATGATTCGTTCTTTTTCCATGGATTGGCGCTTGGGACTTTGGCGAAACATAACTCCCGGAATTCGTAGGTCGGACATCAGTCCGACCTGTCGGGCTAAAGCCCGACCTACGGCAAAGCGTTATCGAATCGGGCATTTAATTCCGGCCATAGCCTCATCCCATGTGCTGGCCGCCGTTGATGGAAATGTCCGCCCCGGTGATGAAGCCCGAATCCTCCGCCGCGAGGAAGGCCACCAAGCGTCCAATCTCAGAAGGCTTGCCGAAGCGTCCCACCGGAATCTCCGCCATGATCTTGCCCCGGTGTTCCTCCGGCACGGCCATGATCATCGGCGAGTCGATGTAGCCCGGCGACACGGTGTTGCAGGTCACGCCCTTGCGGGCACCCTCACGGGCCACCGACATGGTGAAGCCGTGAATACCGGCCTTGCTAGCGGCGTAATTGACCTGACCGAACTGGCCCTTCTGGCCGTTCACCGAAGAGATGTTGACGATGCGGCCATAGCCCCGGTCCATCATGCCGCCGATGACTTGGCGGCTGGTGTTGAACACGCTGTCCAAGTTGGCCGTCAGGACTTGCCGCCACTGGTCCGGTCCCATCTTGCGCAGGGCCGAGTCGCGGGTGATGCCGGCGGCGTTGACCAACACGTCGACGGGTCCGACTTCCTGTTCGATCTTGGCGAACACGGCGGCGGTTTCGTCGAAGTTGGTGACATCGCAGCCGTAGACCTTGGCGTCGTCATAGCCATCGGCCTTGCGGGCGGCTTCCCACACGTCGGGGACGCAATCGGGCGTGCCGGGCAGGCACAGCGCGACCACTTTATGGCCGGACGCGGCCAGGTGCTTACAGATTTCGGTTCCGATGGTGCCGGTTCCGCCAGTGACGACGGCGACTCGTGTACTCATACATTCCTCCTGAAGTATCTTTTGATGGGGATGATAGAAAAACGAAAGCGTATTTACGTTGCTTTAAATGGATTCAAAATCGTCAAGCGGCCATTAATGATTTGGCCGTGCTGCATATCCTCCGAATAAAGGGTGACGCAATCCGTCTCCAAGGCAGCGGCCACAATCAAGCTATCCCAATAACTCAAGGCCAAACATTCCCGTAGCCGAGAAGCCAAAAGAAACTGGCTTTCCGTCGCTTCCGCCACAGGCAATCCACATACCACCTGGAAACCAGGTTACGAAGTACTGGTTCGGTCATGGCGGTCTTTTTCAGTAGATTGACTGAAACCTCCCGAATGACCTGGGTGCTGATCGTAGGCTGTGGAATCGAGGCAATCAGTCGATCAGCCATATTCCGGCGAGGATCGGGTTTCTCTTCCTCGATTAAGGCGTAAAGCCAAATATTCGAGTCGATGAATATTTCACCGGGCATTGGCTTCTTCCCGGCTTAAAGGGATAAAGGTTTTAACCTTGAGAGGGTTGGCCCGGAATTCGGCTAAAGCCCCTTCGCGGGATACCATTCGCTCGTCCCGGACAATGGCTTTTTCTTCATACATGACAATCAGCTTGGCGCGAGCGACATAGGCGGGAAGCTGGTCGCTGCTTATTTCAACCCGGTGGTTGATGATGGGGGCTTCGATTTCGAGGGCGATCATAGAAATAACGCTCTTTTATAGCTCGTAGGGTGGGATGGAAGCTCTTGCGGAACCCATCATTCCTCGCTGTAGTAGGGTCCGATGGGTTCCGCTATCGCTACCCATCCTATAAAAGATTTACCGCTCCACCGCCATCGCGATCCCCTGCCCCCCGCCGATGCACAGCGTCGCCAAGCCCTTCTTGGCGTCGCGCTTCTGCATTTCGTGCAGCAGGGTCACGAGAATCCGGGCGCCGGACGCGCCGATGGGGTGGCCCAAGGCAATCGCCCCACCATTGACGTTGACCTTCGCCAAATCCCAGCCCAAGTCGCGATTGACCGAAATGGCCTGGGCCGCGAAGGCTTCGTTGGCTTCGATCAAGTCCAAATCAGCCACGGACCAGCCCGCCCTTTGCAGCGCTTGCCGGGTGGCGTTGATCGGTCCCGTGCCCATGATGGCGGGGTCAACGCCGGACTGGCCCACCGCCGCGATGCGGGCCAAGGGTTTCAAGCCCAGCCGACTCGCCGTGCTGGCCGACATGACCACCACAGCGGCGGCACCATCGTTGACGCCGGAGGCATTGCCCGCCGTCACCGTGCCGTCCTTGCGGAAGGCCGGTTTCAGCTTGGCGAGGCCGTCGAGGCTGGCGCCGAAGCGGGGAAACTCGTCGGTGTCGCAGACGATGGCCGGGCCTTTGGGCTGGGGAATCTCGAAGGGAATGATTTCGTCCTTGAACCGGCCCGCCTTGATGGCCGCTTCGGCCTTCTGCTGGGAGGCCACGGCGAATTCGTCCTGTTCCTGGCGGGTGATGCCGAACTTGTCGGCGATGTTCTCGGCGGTGATGCCCATGTGGTAGTTGTTGAAGGCGTCCCACAGGCCATCAACAATCATGGTGTCGATGAGCTTCCAGTCGCCCATGCGCTGGCCGTTGCGGGAATTGGGCAGGACGTGGGGCGCGAGGCTCATGTTCTCCTGGCCGCCCGCGATGACTACTCGTGCGTCGCCGCAGCGGATGGCCTGGGCCGCCAATTGCACCGCCTTGAGTCCGCTGCCGCAGACCTTGTTCAAGGTGGTGGCGGAGACTTCGAAAGGCAGGCCCGCCTGAATGGCCGCTTGCCGGGCACCGTTCTGGCCGATACCGGCGGTCAAGACTTGCCCCAAAATCACTTCGTCGATTTGCCGCCCTTCCAGGCCAGTCTGGGCCAGCAATTCCGTGATGACCTTCGCGCCCAGCCGGGACGCGGGCGTGTTCGCCAGGGTGCCGCCGAATTTGCCGATGGCCGTTCGAGCGGCGGCGACTATGACAACTTCTTCCATTGCTCCATCCTCACGTAAGCGAAAAAAGGCCCATACTGGCGATTCCCGTGGGCGCGGCTGCCAATCGCGACAAGCTGAAAACCGCGGCTGGAAACCGCTCCCACCGAGGCAAGCTGAGCCAGTGTAATAGTCATCGGGCCAGCATCCATGGAATTGGACTGCCAGCCCGTTAGGTTCATGGGCTTAAGGCCATGCGGCCCCGCCCAAAGTACCGATAACTTTAGGCAGCCTTCGCCGCGAAAGAGTTCACCGCCGTTTTCGCGGTCTGGTCGGCCCAAACGCCCACGGCGTCCTGGGTTTCCTTGGCGACCTTGAAGAAATCGCCGACGCGGTCAACCCATTTCTGGCCGTATTCCGCCGCCATCTTAGTTTCCTCGGCCACCCATTTTTGCGGGTCTTTCACTTCGCCCAACAGTTGCAGTTGGCGGCTACCGAAATCGACGTAGTCTTGGGTTATGGCCAGGTTGTGTTGCGCCAGCTTTTGGGCCGTGCCGACGGCGAGTTCTTGCCACGCGGTGACGGGTGCCAGGGCGGCGCGGTTTGCTTCCAGCCATTGATCGAATAGACGGGTGTTCATGGTGGGTCTCCTGTTGCAGGGTGCTTGGACAAAACCTTTTCTGTTGCGTTGCAGCATAGTAGCGCTTTGAAGGGTTGTCAACCTGTCCATTGAAGCGCCCCCCTTCCTATCGTTCCCACGCTTTGCGTCACCGCCATTACAGCGCTTATCACCCGGATTCAATACGGCGAATTTGTAGGGTACGCTGTGCGTACCTTGCGGGGTCTGAAAGGTACGCACAGCGTACCCTACAGAGGTATCGAACCCGCATGAACGCCACTATAACTAAAAATGCGTAGGCTTTGATTTCGTTGGCCGAGTGGAGTCGAAGCCAGCGAAATCAAAGCCCCTCGGTAGGTTCGCTTCGACTCCGCTCAGCGAACGGGTAGCCTTAACTTAAATGGCGGTGACGCGGAGCGTGGGAACGATAAGATTTTTTATGTTGCGACGCATCAAAATCTTGATATAGTTCTACCATACACTTCTCAACCAAGCCTTTCCATCAGGAGAATCGCCATGACCGGACAAGCGTCTTTGGGACTGAACGACTGGACCGCCCTGTGGGGCGACGCGCAGCAGAAATACTGGCAAAGCTGGATGGACATCTCCCGCCAAGGCTCCGGGCCATTTGTCGGCAAGAAAGAAGAGCCGTCCAACCCCTGGGCGCAGGGCTTCGACACTTGGGCCAAATTGGCGACGGGTGCCATGCCGACCGAATCCCGCGATTGGGCCACCAAGCTGGCCGACGCGAACCGGGGCTACCTGCAAATGGGCGAGACGCTGTGGAAAACGCTGTCCACCGGCCAAGCGGCCCCCTCCAACCCGGAAGCCTGGTGGCAGGCGGTCAATCAGGGCATCCAGCAGATGCAGGACGGCTTCGCGACGGGCGTGGGCGCGGGCAAAGACCCGTGGGCCGGGTTCGCCACCTTCTGGGGCATGCCCATGGACAACTGGCGGCGGGTCTATTCCGCCTGCTCCGCCATGCCGGGCGACATGGAGAAAGTCTTCCGCAGTTTCTCCCAACCCGGCGAGCCGCCCGAAGCCGCCCTGAGCCGCCTGTTCGCCATCCCCAACCTCGGCTACACCCGCGAATGGCAGGACGAGGTGAAGGAATGGCAACGGCTGTGGCTGGAACACGGCCAAGCCGCCCGCGACTACGGTCAAGTGCTGGCGGGCATCGCCTCCAAGGCGTCGGAAATCCTGGGCAAGAAGCTTTACGACCTGAGCGCCGAGGCCAAGACGCCGGAAACCCTCCGCGACTTCTACAACCTGTGGGTGGACTGCGGCGAGGAAGCCTACGCCGACGCCGCCACCACGGCGGAATTCACCCGTGGGCAGGCCCACTTGGTCAACACGCTGATGGCGGTGAAACGCCAAGAACAAAAAATGATCGACGAGGTGCTGGGCGGCTTGAACATGCCCACCCGGCGCGAACTGGACACCAGCCACCGGCGGCTCCATCAATTGCAGCGGCAGGTGTGGCGCTTGCAGGAAGCCTTGGACGATTCCGGCATTCGCGCCTTGCGCGAGGAAGTGGCCACGCTGCAACGGGAGATGGAGGCGTTGCGGGGACACTCGGAAGAGTCCGGTGCCGACAAAAGGCCCGCCGCCCGTGGCCGTAAAGCGGCTGGCGAAGCTTAACCGCTTGTGGGAGTGGGCTTTAGCCCACGACAGCCGGGCCTGATCGTGGGCTAAAAACCCACTCCCACCCGTGAAAACAATAAATCCAAGGAGATTGCCCCATGTTTCGCCCCGATCAAATCGCTCAAGAAGTCTTCGACTTCAACCGCCGCATGGCCAATGGCATGGTGACGCTCAGCCAGGTCGGCGACATCGAGGTGGGCGTCAGTCCCTGCGATGTCGTACACAAGGAAGACAAGCTCAGCCTGTTGCACTACCGGCCACGGGTCGCCGACCCGGCCAAGGTGCCGCTACTGATCGTCTACGCCCTGGTCAACCGCCCCTACATGACCGACTTGCAAGAAGACCGCTCGCTTATCAAAGGCTTGCTGGACGCGGGCGTGGACGTCTACCTCATCGACTGGGGCTACCCGGACGCCGCCGACCGCTATCTGGAACTGGACGACTACATCAACGGCTACATCCGCCGCTGCGTGGATTTCATCTGCCGCCAGCACAACCTGCCCAACATTAACCTGTTAGGGATTTGCCAGGGCGGCACCTTCAGCCTGTGCTTCACCGCCCTGCACCCGGAAAAGGTCCGCAACCTCGTCACCATGGTCACGCCGGTGGATTTCCACACGCCGGACAACGTGCTGAGTCAATGGTCGCGGGGATTGGACGTGGATTTGATGGTGGACACCCTGGGCAACGTGCCGGGCGAGTTGCTGAACTGGAGCTTCCTGTCCCTCAAGCCGTTCCGCCTGACCGGCCAGAAGTACGTGGACATGGCCGACATGCTGGAAGACCCGGTGAAGACGCGGAACTTCCTGCGCATGGAGAAGTGGATTTTCGACAGCCCCGACCAGGCGGGCGAGGCGTATCGGCAGTTCATCAAGTGGTTCTTCCAGGAGAACCGGCTGGTGAAGGGAAACCTGGAACTCGGCGGCAAGAAGGTGGATTTAAGCCGCGTCACCATGCCGGTGTTCAATGTCTACGCGACGGAAGATCATCTGGTGCCGCCCGCCGCGTCCATCGCGTTGGAGAAGGCCGTCGGGACGCGGGATTACACGCCGTTCGCCTTCAAGGGCGGCCATATCGGCATCTACGTCAGTGGCCGGGCGCAGAAGGAAATTCCGTCCACCGTGGCGAAGTGGCTGAAGGAGCGGTCGCACTGACGCCCGCGCTCACTGTAGGTCGGGTTTCAGCCCGACCTACAGTGGAAACGCCAAGAAATGGGCGTGCGACAAAGACACAGGTTGCCATTAGCGGGCTCCCGCGATAGACTACGCGCCCTTCTAAGCCGTCCCCATCGTCTAGCGGCCTAGGACTCCGCCCTCTCACGGCGGCAACAGGGGTTCGAACCCCCTTGGGGACGCCAAATAAAAAGAAGCCCGGCAAGTTCCGGGCTTTTTTGTGTCTAGTCCAGTGGTACGGCGCACTTCCCCCATCACTCCGCCCCATACAAGCCATACACCCGCTCCAACATGGCGATGTCCTCCGCCGCCGGTTCCACCCACGCCGCGCAGCCCAACTCGGCCAGGATGCCCCGCCCCGTCTCGTCGCTGTCCATGGACAACAGGAAATCGCGCAACGGCTCGGCCAATTCCACCCGCCGGGGCGACAGGCACCACAACTGAAAGGCGAACTGCGCCTCGCTGTGGTCCAGCTCCCGCAACATCCGCCGGGTCATCCCCGACAAGCGTTGATAATTCTCGCTGGGCATGAACAGCAAATCCGCCTCGCCCTTCAACAGCGTCTGCACCGCCTTGATCTCGTGCCCCGGAAACACATAGCGGAGGCTGTCGGATGGCACGCCGCTCTCGTCCAGCAGATACCGGCCCAGCAAATACACGAAGCTATCGCGGGACGCCGCCACCGCCCGGCTGCCCGCGAAATCGGCGAGGCCGGGGCGGGCGTCGTCGGCCCGCGCCAGCAGGGTCACTTCATCGCTCTGGTTCGAAGGGCGGGCCAGCGGGCGGTAGCCGTGACGGGTCATCAAGCGCACCGCGTCGAAGGGCCGGGTGAACACCAAATCGGGCGGGGCGGCGGAACGGTCCAGCCCGCCCAGCAGGTTATCGGCGATGTCCAGATGCGCGGCGAGGGACAACCGGCGCTGCAAATGGGTGTTGAGGAAATACCAGCCGTTGAGTTGCTGGCTGCTCTGCATGTGGACCCGCCAGGCCAGGGCTTTGGGAGCCGCCGATTCCGGCACGAGGTGTAGCGGCGGACGGTCCCGTTCGGCCCGGTCCCCGTCGCTTCGACTCCGCTCAGCGGACGAGGACGGGGCGGACGGGGTTGCCATGGGCGGAGTCCGGGCCGGAGCTTGCGGCGCGGGTCCGCCATTCGCCGCCAGCGCGGCGCGGGCCGGTGCCTCCGCCACCAGGAAGCGGGTCAGCCCGGTCATCTTGAACAACATGCCGGTCATGCGGTTGGCCCGGCTGACCCGGATGTCGATGTTCTTGGCCTGCCAATGCTCGAACAGCTTGAGCAACTGCGCCAGCCCCATGGAATTGACCCGCTGCACGGCGGCGAAATCCAGTTCCACTTCGCTGTTGGTCGGGAGCGCGTACAGCGGTTCCAGGGCGGGAATCGCGTCCACATCGACCACGCCTTGCAGGTGGAAGCATTGCTGGGTGGCATCAGCCGACGGCGCTGGCTGGATAGTCAGGGAGGGAAGGTTCATGGCGGATGGCCTCATGCACTTCGCTGTGAAAAAGGAATTGAAACCCGCTGTCCGCCTCGGTGTTCAGCGGGCGGGTCAGGTCGAACAACACGGTGGCCTGGGTCTGGCGATGGGGCAGCACCCGCAGTTGCAGGTAATCGGACAGCCGCCACAGCAGATAGAAACCCGCGCCGCCCCGCCCGGCGATCAAGCCCTCGCCCTCGATGTGGCGGGCCAGCCGGTGCAGGAACACCGCCGGGGTGAGCGTGCCCCAGGAATCCACCACCGACAGGCCCAGCACGCCCTGGCCTATGCCGATATGCAGGCTCAGGTTCTCGTCGTGGCTCAGGCGGCGGCGCTCGCCCTTGGCGTGCAGATGGTCGCCCCGCCCGTTCTTCGGCGCGGCGTACAGGCCGTTCTCCAGCAATTCGTCGATGGCGAGCAGGGCCGCGTCCAGATGCTCTGGCCCGACGCCCGACTCTTCCAGGAAGGCCGCGCCTTCCTCCATCACGAAGGCCTTGTCGTCGCTGTGATCCAGCCGCAATTCCCGCCACACCGTCCCGGTGCGGGGCAGCAGGGCGGCGAGGTCGGCATGGTGGGCGCCCACCTGATGTTGATTAATCAGCGAATCCCAGCCGAGTCGCTGGATGATGGCTTGATGGCGCGGCAGCACGCGGCGCACGCCATCTTGGGAGAAGCGCGGCAGCAGGTCGGCGAAAGCGGGTTCCGCCACGAACACCAGGGCTTGCCGCGACACATAGGGGGAAATCGGCTCGTTCTTGGCCCGATACCACGCGTCCGGCAGCCGCACCAAACCTTGCTCGGGCGGGCTGGGGAATTCCTCGGCGGATGCGGTGCCGTGGTCCGCCGGTTGCGTGGGCCGCTCGACGTATTCCACCGAGAACAGGGTCACGTCGTCCTCGAACGTGGTGCGCCCGGCGTGTTGCGTCAGGGCGTCCAGCAGCGTGTCCCGCAGCGCCGTGAACTCTCCTTCGGCGTGGGCTTGCAGCAAGCCTTCCAGCCGCTCGTAACCGAATGGTTCCTCGGCGGGATTCAGCTCTTCCACGATGCCGTCGGTATAGAGGAACAGCCGGTCGCCCAAATCCAACTCGGTCGAGGCGGGCGGGTACTCGGCCTGTTCCGACTTGCCCAGCGGAAGCCCCCCGGCGTCCAGCATTTCCAGGGTGCCGAGCATGGCGCGGTACAGATAGGGGAACTGGTGCCCGGCGTTGGCGTAGGCCAGTTCGCCGGTCAGGGTGTCGAGGCAGGCGGCGAACATGGTCATGTACAGGGTTTGCTGGGCGGTGTTCAGCAAGGTCCGGTTGAGGCGGGCCAGGATGCGTTCCGGCACCCGCTCGCCCTCCGCCGCGAGGATGTTCACGCCCGCCTTGACCGCGCTGACCAGGGTGCCCGCCGCCACGCCGTGGCCGCTGACATCGCCCACCAGCAGCACCGCGTGGCGTCCGTCCACCGTGTAGCGGTCGTAGTAATCGCCGCCCACCTCGCTGGAGGTGAGCAGGGTGGCGAGTCCCCGCACGCCCGGCAGGTCGATGTCCGGGGCGGGCAGCAATTGGCGCTGCAACTGCGCGGCCAGGGCCACCTCCCGGTTCAGGCGCGCGCCCAGGCTCTGGACGGCGTTGAGCAATTGATTCTGCGATTCCGACAGGCTCAGCATCATGTCGGCGATGGACACGACGCCGAGCAGGCTGTCGCCCGCCACCACCGGCAGCGCGTCGTAGAACATGCCGGGGTCGCGGGCCAGGTATTCCACCAGCACCCGGTCGATGCGTTCCTCCGGGGCGGGGCTGACCGGCGGTGCCGCCATCTCCGGCATGGCCTTGATGAGCTCCGACACGGGCCGCTTGGCGTAGACCTCGTGGACGAAGGCGCGGGTCATGAAGCTCATGAAGGCCCGCCGCGACACCATGCCGAGGTAGCGCTTGCGGCCCCCCAGCAGGGGCACGGCCAGCAGGTCTTCCTGCTTGTGGAACAGGGCCAGCAGCGTCGCCACCGGGGCGTCGGGCGCGATGGACTCCACCGGGCGGGCGAGATCACCCATGGTGGGCGTGGAAACTTGGGCGGGGGGGTGGTCAGTAGCAGTGGCGGCGATGGGGGTCATGGGCTTCGCGTTCTGATTCCGAGACACCGGGCACTATAGTGAGCCTGTGTTACGACGGCATGACTGGCGGACGCGCTTGAGCCATGTTCCAAAAAATTGAGAATTCCCCGCCCATCGCATTCCCCATCGTTCCCACGCTCGGCGTGGGAACGCATCCGGCGGCGCTCCCGCGCCGCGAATCGGAACGCCGGAGCGCTCCAGAAAGTGTTCCCACAGAGACCATCACTGCCATTAAGTTAGGCTGCCCGTTCGCTGAGCGGAGTCGAAGCGAACCTACCGAGAGGCTTTGATTTCGCTGGTTCGACTCCGCTCGGCCAACGAAATCAAAGCCCGCGCATTCTTAACCTAATGGCAGTGACGGAGACCGTGGGAGCGATGAATCCGCAACCCAAGCCAAGCCTCTGGCGTGTGCCATTTCACGCATTCGACACAGGTTCATCACCAATCAGCAACAAAGCCCATCTAGGATTGGGGTCTTTCCCAAACTCCCTTAAATCCGTCCCCGGAGTCATCATGAAAGTCCCCCATCTCACCCTTCGGGCGCTCGTTGGCACTCTGTCCATCGCCTCGACCGCCGCCCTGGCCGCGAACGGCAACTTTGAAAATTCCCCCGCTGGCTGGCGTTCGCTGGGCCAGGACGCCATCAAGCAGCAGAAGCGCCAGAAGCCCAACGCGGGCTACGCCAAGAATGTGATCCTGTTCGTCGGCGATGGCATGGGCGTCTCCACCGTCACCGCCGCCCGCATCCTGGAAGGCCAGATGCAGAACCGCGACGGCGAAATCAACCGCCTGGCTTTCGAGAGCCTGCCCTACCTCGCCCATTCCGTGACGGCCAGCGCCAACCAGCAGACCTCCGATTCGGCCCCCACGGCGACGGCCATGGTCACGGGCATCAAGACCAACGACGGGGCCATCGCGGTCGATCAGAGCACCAAACGCGACGAGCCGGACGCCAGCGTGATCGCCAGCCACACGCTCAAGACCATCCTGGAGCGGGCCGAGGAGCGGGGCATGTCCACCGGCATCGTCACCACCACCCGCGTCACCCACGCCACCCCGGCGGTGAACTACGCGCACATCGGCAACCGCGACTGGGAAGGCAACTATCAATTGCCGACCGGCGCGACCGTCAAGGACATCGCCGCCCAATTGGTGGACTTCCCCTACGGCGACGGCCTGGAAGTCGCCCTGGGCGGCGGGCGCACGCAGTTCTATACCAGCGACGAGGCCGACCCGGAATACACCACCCAGAAAGGCCGCCGCACCGACGGGCGCAGCCTCTACAAGGAATGGGACAAGGACGGCGCGGCGCCGGGCTATGCCTATGTTTGGAACAAGACCGGGTTCGACGCCATCGACCCGCAGTCCACCCAGCACCTACTGGGCCTGTTCGAGCGCTCCCATATGCACTACGAGGCCGACCGCAATCTGGACCCGGCGGGCGAACCCTCGCTGGCGGAGATGACCAAGAAGGCCATCGAAATCCTCAGCAAGAACAAGAAGGGCTATTACCTGATGATCGAGGGCGGGCGCATCGACCACGCCCACCATGCCTCTAATGCCTACCGCGCCCTGACCGACACCGTGGCGATGTCGGAAGCGGTCAAGACCGCCCTGGCGATGACCAACACCAAGAACACGCTCGTCATGGTGACGGCTGACCATAGCCACGTCTTCACCATCGCGGGCTATCCGAAGCGCGGCAATCCCATCCTGGGCAAGGTGGTCGGGGCGGGTGAAACCGGCTTCAGCAAGGACTTGCTCGGCCTGCCCTACACCACCCTGTCCTACGCCAACGGTCCCGGCTATGTGGGCGCGTCCTTCAGCGACGCGGCCAAGACCAAGCCGCTCCAGGTCGCGGGTCCGAAATCCTTCACGCCCAACATGGCCAACGGCGCGGGCAGCGAGGGCCATACCCCGGTCGCCTATAACCCGGCCACGGGCCGCCCGGACCTGAACGCGGTGGACACCGCCGATCCGTCCTACCTCCAGGAAGGCTTGGTACCGATGAGCGCGGAAACCCACGCGGGCGAGGATGTGGCGATCTACGCCGGCGGCCCGCAGGCGCATCTGATGCAGGGCACCCAGGAGCAGAACGTCATCTACCACGTCATGGCGGAAGCCTTGAAAATGAAGAAGTGACGGAACGTCCCGCCTAAGCCGGAGCCTTGTCCGGCACACCCGGCCACGGAGGGCCGGCCGTTCCCCCGCGCCACGCGGCAGCCCGCCGCCACTCACCGATTTTTTTCGACGCCACACCCCCATGCGAATCCTAGCGCTATTGTCCTGCCTGACCCTGGCCGGGCTGTCCGGCTGCGCCAGCCACACGCCGCCGCGTTTGAATCTCGACGGCAACGCCCTGACGCCCATCGCCGCCGAATACGAAACGGTCATCACCGACCCCGATGGGGACGCCCACCGCCACATTAAGCGCTGGCGCTTCTGGCGCGACGCGGACTTGGTGGAAACCCGCTCCCTGGACACCGACGAGGGCGAAATCTGGCGCCGCAGCGTCAAGGGCTTGATCTTCTACGAACGCATCTACCACCGGGACCGCAAGGTCGTGGAATCCAACCCCGACGACCTGCGGGCGCTGCACCGCGAACCGCAGTGGCACAGGGTGGCCTTGCTGCTCGACCCGAGCCTGTTGAATGCCCAATTGGTGTTCCAAGGCCGCGAAAGCCTCGCTGGCCGACCCGCGCTGCGCTATGTCGGCGTGGCGGAAGGGGTGGAATACGAGGTGTGGTGGCTGGAACACGAAAACATTCCCGGCCTGATCCGGCAGCGCTCCCCGGAACGGGAAATCGCCGTGACCCTGCGGGAAACTTACCCGCTGAACCGGGCACCCTGGCCGCATGACACGTCCCGCGACTACGCCAGCCTCGACTACGCCGATCTGGGGGACATGGAGAGCGACCCGTTCGTGAAGCGGATTCTGCATGGGGCGGAATTCGGCCACAGCCACGAGCATCAGCATTGATCCGGCGTGGACTAGAGCATTTTCATTCCGAGTGTACGGATAGCCATGTCGTGGGAGCGGGCTTCAGCCCGCGGCCCGTTGTTCAAAACGTGGTCTAAAGCCCACTCCCACGGGCCAGACATCCAATCCGAAAACGCGCTAGGCGGCAAGCCTGATTCGCGCCGTGTCATGAAACCTTAAGAATCCCCCGCTATCTTCCGTCACATCGTCTCAATCTGCGTCCATCTTTAAGTTTTTCCTAGCGTGATTGCCATGAGTACATTCCCCCTGGCATTGGCCCCCCAAGATTTCCTGGACCTGCGCCGTGCCCAGGAGCATCTGGAACATCCCAGCTTCGCCGTCCGCCTGACCAACGTCATGGGCACGCCCATCGAAATGGGACTCAAGCTGTTGCCCCGGACGTGGTGGCACAGCTTGCACGGGACGGTGGAAAAGGCCATCGGCCAAGCGCTGAAAGTGGCGGTGGGCAGCCTCAAGAACAAGCAGGGCAAGGCCAGCAACACCTTGCACAAAGCCATGGGGATGGCGACGGGCGCGGTGGGCGGCTTTTTCGGTGGCCCGGCCTTGGTGGCGGAATTGCCCATCACCACGACGCTGATGCTGCGAACCATCGCCGACATCGCCCGCAGCGAGGGCGAGGACTTGGACTCCCTGGAAGCCCGGCTGGCCTGCCTGGAAGTGTTTGCCCTGGGCGGCCGCAGCAATCAGGACGATGCGGCGGACATTGGCTATTACGGCCTGCGGCTGGCCTTGGCCGCGCCGCTGGCGGGCACGGGCAACTACATCGCCCAACATGGCCTCAGGGGTGGGGCCGGTTCGCCCATGCTGGTGGACTTGATCCTGTGTCTTTCCAACCGCTTCGGCGTGGTGGTCTCCCAGAAGGCGGCGGCGGAATTGGTGCCGGTGGTCGGTGCCCTCGGCGGCGCCTTCGTGAACAGCGTCTTCATGCAGCATTTCCAGGACATGGCCCGCGCCCATTTCACCGTGCGGCGGCTGGAACGGAAATACTGCCCCGAACTCATCCAGGCGGAATATCAACGCCTGTTGCCGCTGCGGTAATCATCACTTTTAGGAAAAACATGGCTAACGTGGACGAATTATTGAAAGGCTTGTTGAAGAACGACGTGGCGAAGGGCGTCGCCATCGGCGTGGGCGTGGCGGCGGCGGTGCCCATCCTCGCCGTGGTGGCGAAACCCGCCGCCCGCTCGATGATGAGGACCGGCATCCTGTTCTTCGAGAAGGGCCGGGAATTCCTGGCCGCCGCCGAGGAGAACTTTGAGGACATGGTGGCGGAGGTCAAAAGCGAACTGGCGGAAGATCGGCGCATGGAGGAAGGCATCGCCGCCGCCGGGGAAACCGTGGGCGCGGGGGATTTCGTTTCGCCCGAGGATTGACCACCCAGGATCATCTCACTGTGGGAGCGGGCTTCAGCCCGCGATTAATTGCCAGCCCGTCGCGGGCTGAAGCCCGCTCCCCCGCGTCCGCGCGTCGCACC
>NZ_JBTEKS010000078.1:0-14681 GCF_054333355.1 Methylomagnum sp.
CGTGCCGGTGCCGATCACGAATTTCTCGACGCCCACGGTGGCGGCGTTCAGTCCCAACACCTCCGCCGCGCCGGTCGCGAAGCGCAGCTCGTCGGTCCCGGCCCCGCCGTCGATGCCGCCGCCGCTGTAGGCGTTGGCGGAGCCGACCAGGATGATGTCGTCGCCCGAGGAGCCAGTGACGGAGGCGTTGTTGTTCTTGGTGAAGAGGGTCATGAGGGTGGGTTCTCTGGTGCCTGAGGTTGGACTTATCCGGGTATCGGTGGCCGACGGGCGCCGGAGGGCCGCCGCGAAATCATTCGGATGGCCCATTCGGGCCGTGGGAGGACTTTAACGCAATTGGCGGGAGCGCTCTTGACTGAGCGTCTCGGGTTTCTTGACCGTGCGTCTCACGGGAAATGGCGGCGGGTTGTCAGGCCGACGGGTGATTCCGCACAAACGGATAAAAGCGCTCAAATCGCCAGAGTTTGTGCCTGCGGCGGGGCCTTTGAAACAGGCACCTAGGTTGCGGACGACGGGACCGGAATCCCTTGGCGGCGCGGGTTCCAGGCCCGCCGGGCAAGACGGCGGACCGGCATAGGAGATGGCCGCCTTGCTCGGGACAGGTGGGCGATTGAGCGCGGTTCGCCGTGCCGAACTCGCCGCATGGTCCGGTCAGGATTGGTTGAAGCGGGGAGGGACTCGGCCCCGGCTCGCCATTCCGCCCGACGACCGCCTTGGGTGACAGAGTTCGGTACATCCGGGCGGCTGGCTGGAAGCGGACAGTCACGAGTGCGGGGATTGGGTTTCTCACGGGGCGCAATTCCATCCCTTGATGGCGCCGGTTAAGGATTTCCGCTTCCGCCGGACACGCCATAGACCTGCCCGGTGGCATAGCCGGACTCCTGGGAGGCCAGCAGCACGTAGACCGGGGCAAGCTCCGCTGGCTGGCCGGGGCGTTGCAGGGGAGTGCCGCCCCCGAACTGCTCGTAGGCCCCTTCCGGCTGGCCGCCGCTCACTTGCAGCGGCGTCCAAATCGGCCCGGGCGCCACCGCGTTGACGCGGATGCCCTTCCCGGCGAGTTGCTGGGCGAGCGCTTTGGTGAACGTCACGATGGCCGACTTGGTCTGGGCGTAATCGAGCAGGTTCGCGGACGGGTCATAGGCCTGGACCGAAGCGGTGTTGATGAGGCTGGCGCCGGGTTTGAGGTGCGGCACCGCCGCCTTGGTGATCCAGAACATCGCGTAGACATTGGTCTTGAAGGTCGAGTCGAACTGGGCCGTCGAGAGGTCCAGGATCGAATCCACGGCCTGCTGCTGCGCGGCGTTATTGACCAGGATGTCGAGGCCACCCAGTTCCCGCACCGCGTCGGCCACGAGTTTGCCGCAAAAGCCTTCGTCCCGGATGTCGCCGGGCAAAGGGACCGCCTTGCGTCCCGCGTCGCGGATCAATTGCACCACCTCGCGGGCGTCCGGCTCCTCCACCGGCAGATAATTGAACGCCACGTCGGCCCCCTCGCGGGCGAAGGCGATGGCCGCCGCCCGGCCGATGCCGGAATCGCCGCCGGTCACCAGGGCCTTCCGGCCCAGCAGCCTGCCGGAACCCTGATAGGGGTTGTAAGCCCAAACCCCAGAAAATTCCGTCCCAGCCATTCAAGCCCTGCCTGATCGCGTCGGAGTTGCGGTTGTCGGCTTGCCGAGAGTCCGCAAGGGAGCCGTCCGGCCCGGATGCGTTGGTTCCCGCCGCCTTTAATCGTCCCAGAAGCTGTTGAAGCGATCCGCCGCCAGCTGCGTGTATTGGGTGGTGTGCTGGATGTTCCTGTGCCCCAGGTAATGCTGGATGGCGCGGGTGTCCTGGCCGTCGTTCGCCAGCTTGAAGCCGGTGGCGTGCCGCAGCATGTGGGGATGGATGGGCAGGCCCAGCCGGGCCGCCCCGCCCGCGCGGGCCACCAGCTTCCGGAAGGTGGACTCGGTCATGGGTGCCCCGCGCTCGGTGACGAACACATAAGGGGTCTCGGGATACTCCCGCCAAAGCTGGCGCAGAGCCCGGAGTTCGGGGCCACGCAGGGGCTGGGTGCTCGGCAGGCCGTGCTTGCGCCGCCGCACATGCAGCAATCCCTGACGCAGGTCCACCTGCTCGCGCCGCAGGGCCACCAACTCCGAAACGCGCAGCCCATGGCGATAGGCCAGCAGGATCATGGTGGCGTCCCGGTGGCCATGGCGCCCCAGTTGCCTGGCGGCGGCCATCAGCCGGTCGACCTCGGCCGGCGTCAGGTACTCCCGGCTGCGCCGCTGGGCGTTGGGCTGTTTGAGGGGCGGCTTCATCGTGGCTACACTTTCCCGAAAACGATCATCGGCGCCGGCCCCGCCTCGGGCCTGGAGGCCTCATTTTAGCCCGCCTCGGGAACCGATGCTTTCCCGAAAAGGACCCTTCTAGGGAAAGTATGCCAGGCTGAAGCGCGACCCCGATGGCGACGAAAAACAAGTTACTGACCGTCCTGTCCGAGGCCGAGCAGTTCGCCCTCTACGGCCTGCCGGACTTCGATGACGGGCAGCGGCTGGACCATTTGTCACTCGCCGAGGCGGAACTGGCGCTCGCCAGCCGCCGCCCCGGCCTCGGCGCCCAGGTCCACTGCGCCCTGCAGATCGGCTGTTTCAAGGCCAAGCACGCCTTCTTCCGGTTCACCTGGGACGAGGCGCGGGAGGATTGCGCCTTCGTCCTGACGCGCTATTTCAACGGCCAGGCCTTCGAGCCGCGCGCCATCACCAAGCACGAACATTACACGCAGCGCGCCCTCATCGCGGCGCAGTTCGGTTATCGGCTCTGGTCGGCGGAGTGCCTTCCGGCACTTTCGCAACAGGCCGCCCGGGTGGTCCGCCGCGACGTCACGCCCGGTTTCATCGTCGCCGAACTCCTCGCCTTCCTCAACGAGCAGAAGATCGTCCGGCCCGGCCACACGACCTTGCAGGCGCTGATCAGCGAGGCGCTGTCGGCGGAACGCCAGCGTCTGGGCCACCTGCTGGCCGAGCGGCTGGACGAGTCGGCCCGGGATCTGCTCAAGGCTTTGCTGGTCCGCGACGACACCTTGTCGGGACTGGCCGCCCTCAAGCAGGACGCCAAGCATTTCGGCTACCGCCAGATGGTTCTGGAACGGGAAAAACGGGCGACGTTGGCGCCGATCTACCGGCTGGCCAAGACCCTGCTGCCCGAGCTGGCGATCTCCCGCCAGAACGTGAACCACTACGCCAGCCTGGCCCACTTCTACACCATTTACGATCTGCGCCGACTGCGGCCGGAGCAAGCCCGCCTCTACCTGCTGTGCTATGCCTGGCAGCGCTACCGCCAGCTGACCGACAACCTGGTCGATGCCCTCGGCCATCATATGAAGCAACTGGAGGACCAGACCAAGGCCCTGGCGAGCCAGCGCTATGCGCTGGAGCAGGATCGACGGCAGCAGGCGAGCCGACAGGTCGGGCGGTTGCTGCTGCTGTATGTCGATGACAGCGTGGACGACGCCACGCCGTTCGGCGACATCCGCCAGCGGGCTTTCGCCATCCTGCCCAAGGAGACCCTGCAGGCCGCCGCCCGGCAGCTGAGCCAGAGGCCGGCCAACAAGCTGGCCTGGCGCTGGCAGCTGGCGGAGGAACTGGCCGGGCGGACCCGTCGGCATCTCCGCCCACTGTTCCTGGCGCTCGACTTCGCCAGCACCGCGCCGGACAGTCCCTGGCTGGCCGCCCTCGCCTGGATGAGCGGCGTGTTCGCCAGGGGGCAGCGGCTCTCGCAACGCCCCGTCGACGAATGTCCGGATAAGACCGTGCCCCGTCGGCTGCGGCCCCACCTGCTGGAATTCGGGGACGATGGCCAGGCGGCGCGGGTCCGGGCCGACCGCTATGAGTTCTGGATCTACCGGCAGATTAGGAAACGCCTGAAGTCGGGCGAAATCTACCTGGACGACAGCCTGCAATACCGCCGCCTGACCGACGAGCTGGTGTCCCCGGAGGCGCAGGCCGAAGTGCTCGGGACCTTGGACATCCCCTGGCTGCGGCAACCCCTCGAAGCCCAGCTCAAGGCCCTGGAGGCGAAGCTGGATGGGCAGTGGCGGTCGTTCGACCGCGAGTTGCGGCAAGGGAGGCTGAAGCACCTGGACTACGACAGCGCCAGCAAGACCCTGGCCTGGCGCCGCCCCAAGGCCGATTCCGAGAGCGCGTCACAGGCGCCGTTTTTCGACCGGGTCGCATGTTGCGATATCGCCGATGTCTTCCGGTTCGTGAACGCGCGCTGCCGTTTCCTGGCGGCCATGACCCCGTTGCAGCCCCGCTACGCCAAGCAGGTCGCCGATCCGGACAGCCTGATGGCGGTGATCCTGGCCCAGGCGATGAATCACGGCAACCGCGCCCTGGCGGAGACCGGCGATGTTCCCTACCACATCCTGGAAGCCACGGCGCAGCAGTATCTGCGGACGGCGACCCTGCAAAGCGCCAACGACCGGATCAGCAACGCCATCGCGGACCTGCCCATCTTCCCGCATTATTCCTTCGACCTGGAAGCGCTCTACGGCAGCGTGGACGGCCAGAAATTCGGGGTGGAACGGCCCACCCTCAAGGCCCGCCATTCCCGCAAGTATTTCGGCCGGGGCAAGGGCGTCGTCGCCTATACCCTGCTGTGCAACCATGTGCCCCTGCAGGGCTGGCTCATCGGCGCCCACGAATACGAGGCCCATCACGTCTTCGATGTCTGGTACCGCAACACCTCGGAGATCGTGCCGACCGCGATTACCGGTGACATGCATAGCGTCAACAAGGCCAACTTTGCTTTCCTGCACTGGTTCGGGCGCCGCTTCGAGCCGCGCTTCACCGACCTGAAGGCCCAGCTCAAACAGCTCTATTGCACCGGGGATCCGGCCCGCTATGACGAGGCGCTGATTCGCCCCGTCGGGGTCATCGATACGCAGGTCATCGTCGCTGAAAAAGCCCATATCGACCAGATCGTCGCCACCCTGGCCCTGAAGGAGATGACCCAGGGCACCTTGATTCGGAAGCTCTGCACCTACACCGCGCCGAATCCCACCCGCCGGGCGGTCTTCGAGTTCGATAAGCTGATCCGCAGCCTCTATACCCTCCGTTACCTGCGCGATCCGCAACTGCAGCGGAACGTCCACCGTTCCCAGAACCGGATCGAGTCCTACCATCAACTGCGTTCGGCGATTGCCCAGGTCGGCGGCAAGAAGGAGCTGACCGGCCGCACCGACCTCGACATCGAGATCAGCAACCAATGCGGGCGGCTGGTCGCCAATGCCATCATCTACTACAACTCCGCCATCCTGTCCCGGTTGCTGGAGAAGCACGAAGCCGACTCGAATCCCAAGGTCTTGGCGCTGCTCAAAAAAGTGTCGCCGGCCGCCTGGCGGCACATCCATCTGAACGGCCACTACACGTTCCGTGGCACCGGCCAGGTCCTCGACCTGGAGGCGATCGTGGCCGGGCTGAAATTGGCCTGACGGAATTTTCTGGGGTTTGGGCTTACTACCCCAACATGCTGTTCGGAACGCCGCATGCCTTGTGGGGGTCCCATCCCGGCAGCAAGGGCAGCGTTTTGAGCAGCGGGGATTCCCGGGGCACGTCGCTGAGTGCCTGTGGTGCCAAAGGGGTTTGACGTGGAGCGTGACCGCTGCCCGCCACCACGCCACTCATGGCGGCGATGCCTAGCTGTTTTGGGGCGTTGGCGGGGGACTTGACGTTCCCACGGTGTCCGCTCGAACTTGGATGGGGAACGATTTTTTTGTCCCGGCCCGCCGCCGCCTTGGATTGTTTCGCCTCCTGAGCTTCCTGTCGCCGCTTTTGTTCAATCAACGCGTCGAGTTCGGCGAGCATCTCGTCCGACGATTTCTTCACTGATTGGCCGGTTGTTATCCTGGTCGTGCTGGATTTCATTGTATCCCCCTCCCCCTGTCTGTGGTCGGTTGTGGTTATGGTTGGTTGAGCTGTCTTGATCGACATGCGGGTCATTCGGTATCACTGTCTCGATGGGTGTGGAAAAATTGGCGGTATTTTTTATAAAAAATCACTAATTTGTTTATATCTATAAAACATTTTTCATGCATTAGCACTTAAGTCACACCATTCCTAGTACAGGGCCGTTCAATGCTCCGATTCGGGCCGTTCGCCCTGAGGTATCGAAGGGTGAATGGCCCGAATTGGCTAAGGGTTCCGTTCATGTTTCGATACCTCAACACGAACGGAACTCCTAGCGTTGCACGACCCTGACTCCTAATATAATATTGTTTAGGTGTTCACTTATCTTGCCAGGAAAATTCAAGCTAAATCAACAATGGACGTTGCGATTATGAAACCAAAGTGCCGTATTTGCATTGCTGAAGATCATACGATACTGCGAGAAGGACTACGGGAGTTACTGATGGCCGATATGGACTTGGAAGTCACTTGCGAAGCAAAGGATGGCATCGAAACGCTGCAAGTCATTCGAAAAAATCAGCCGGAACTCGTCCTGCTGGACCTTTCGATGCCGAAAATGAACGGTTTGGAGGTCATTGCGGAAATTAAAAAGCTGTCTCCCCACCCGAAGATACTGGTTTTGACCGTCCACAATACCGAGGAATATATTGTTTGCGCCCTGCGGGCCGGGGCCAACGGTTATGTGCTAAAGGATACCAGCCGGGCCGAGCTTATCCTGGCGATCAAAAGTGTCCTGGGCGGAAAGATTTATATCAGTCCAGACATCGCGAAGAAAATTGTGGAGGGGTATCTGGATGGGAGAAAACCCTCGCTCTCGAAGCTGTTACCGGAAACGTTGACACCCCGGGAACGGGAACTTTTGAAACTTATCGCGGAGGGGCACAAAAACCGGGAAATAGCGGAATCCCTGGGCATCAGCGTAAAAACAGTCGAAAAACATCGCGGCAATCTGATGGCCAAGCTGAATTTGCATAATGTGGCCGCCCTGACCGCATTCGCCATCGAGAAAGGATTGGTGGCCGATCATATCGGCGCGTATCCGGGTGTTCTCAGTCGAGCGGACTCGGCTCCAGCTTCAATACCTTTTCGATGATCTTGCGGGACGGCCAAAACGCACTCACGATGGTTCCGTTCGTGGCATGGGATTCGATGTTGAAGAACCCGCCGGAAAACTCGACTCGTTCCCTCATGCCGATAAGCCCGAGTCCTCGCTTGGATTTTTTCCTGGCGAGTATTTCCCCGAAATTGAACCCTTGGCCGTTATCCTTGATGGTTAGCAGGATGTTGCCATCGGATTTTTCCAGAAAAACCTTCACAAGAGTCGCGTCAGCATGTTTCGCCGTATTGGTGAGCGCTTCCTGTATGACCCTATAAATAATGGTTTTCATGGATTCCGACAAATCATCCTCTTGAATAGTTGTCTCCGTGTCGATACTGATCCCAGCATAAATCTCCTGGAAGTTTCGGCAATACCAGGAAATGGTCGCCAGGATACCCAGATGGTCCAGGGTGGAGGGACGCAAATCCATGGAGATTCGGCGTACCTCTTCGATGGCCTCTTTAATCAGGGATAGGGCTTTTGCCAAGCAGTGGCTATGAATGCCGCCGACGGCCTCGCTCGCCCCATTTTCCAATAGGAATTTAATCGCGCTCAGATACTGACCTATACCATCATGCAATTCCGCCGCGATCCGTTTCCGCTCCTGCTCGTGGGCGGTGATGAAGTGCGATGGCGATAGCTCCCGTTCCGACTCCCATAAACTTTCCTCCAAGCGCCGTTCCTGGGGTGTCCTCACAAAATTATCCAGGTTGACTGGCCGTTCGGAATACTCCACCGGAATCCCCTGCCGGTTTCCCGGCTTCCGCCATGGGGTTACCGCTGGGCCGCCTTCGGCAATATCTTCCAATAAAGCCAGCAAATGGCTTATATCGCCCCGCTCATTCCTATTGGGTGGCAGGCTTTCCGCCCGACTCAAGCCCTGCCGGAACCTTTCATCGTCGGTTTTCCGGTGGGTATTTGCCTTGTCTTTACCGGATTTACATAACTTGTCCATGTCATCCTCTCAAGTGATTCCTTGTCAACCTGTCGATGGAAGCCGAATCGCGAAGAAAATGGTTTCCCCCTTACTCCGCCCCTTTGATTCCATGGAACTCGCGGATTAAATCCCCGGCCCCGGCCAGGCCTTCTATTCTGACCCAGGGACTCTTCGCCGAGGCCCGCATCAGGGTGAGCGAGGCGTGGTTCATCTTGTCGCCCCGGTAGGCATCGAACGCCCTTTGAATGGCGAGTATTTCCGTAAGTTCTCCGGTCAGGAAATACCAGTTCGGCCCGGCTTTGTGCCGCTTGGCGTAAGCCGTCAGCCTGACCGGCGTGTCGTGCTCAGGGTCGATGGAGATCGACACCAGGCGAAGATTGGGCGCCTCGGCTGCCAGCGCGGTTTGCAGTTTGGCGAAAGTCCCCGAGAGAACCGGGCAGATCGTGGCGCAGGTGGTGAAGACGAAATTCACCAGGACTGGGCCGGCGTGGTTCAAAACCGCAGGCAGCGTGGTCTTGTGTCCGTCCATGACCACCACGCTGGCAGCCGGGACGTCGTAGTGGTGGGTGGAACGGGTGTAGGCCGGATTGAGCGGGGCGGCGGCGAATGCGGCCCTGGGGGCCGCGCTGGCGAGCATGAGCGCCGCCGCGAACACAACGGCTTTGGAAAAGGCGTGCGGGTACATCCTGGGGTGCCCTCCGTGGCGATTTGGCAATTGAATCAATACCGCTTTCGGTGAATCTTAGCCCGTTTTTTCGGGGAGTTGAATTATTCTTCGCGCGGCGGGGAATGTCCGGCGTAGTTTCCTTCCACTCCGCTCAGAGGTAGTGAAAAAAACCGTAGCGAGCGCCCCGAGTGCAAGCCAATCCTAAGCCCAGTCGAAGGGTCGCCAGCGGGGCGCGCCGTAGGTCTTTCACAACCTCTCAGGGCAAGCATCCCAGCCGGAACGAAGACGCCGCCGCCCGCCCCCCCATCCTCCACTGAAAAATACGGTGTTTCCCCCATACGAAATGGGGTCTTCACCCCATCGCCCCGTCGCCGCCGCCGCTGTTTAATTCGGGCCGTCCCACGCTTACGAATACCGTTCCGATTCCGGCTCCGCGAGGACTGCCCGCGCCCCGGGATCGCGACAATGGCCGCAGCGGTTCATGACGGCGGGCCGAATGTTCCGGCCGAAGTCCGAAGAAAACCCGCCCCGAGACAACCGGTATGTCCTGGGAGTATCCGCACGGACGCCGGCCCCGGACTCACGCCGGCGAGATGCGACAACCACATGGAAGAGGTTTGCAAGCTATGAAATCCATCGAATTTCGGACGAACCAGCTCAAGGACGGCATCCGGCTGGCCCTGGCCCTGCCGCTGCTGGGCGGGCTGATGGCCCCGGCCGCCTTCGGGGCGACGGTGAACCTGAGCGTCAAGGACGAACTCGGCAATCCGGTCAACGGGTTCCGCTGGGTGCTGGAGGAGGACGACACCATCCAGTCGCCGCCCGGCGTGCGGGTGACCGACAGCCTCTCGCTCCGGCTGCACACCAGCAAGGCCCCGGTGGTCGCCAGCGGCGAGTCGCCGACGGGCGAGGCCGGCACCACCACCCTCAGCTTCACCGAACAGCCCGGCAAGCGCTATTTCGTGTCGGTGCTGCCCTTCGACGGCGGCCACACCCTGGGCGGCGTGCCGGTGAACCTGTCCGGGGGAACCGCCACGGTGACGGCCCAGGTCACCACCCACAACCTGCCCACCGCCCAGGTCTCGGTCTTCGTCTTCCAGGACAATAATCCGATCAACAATGCGCCGGACTTGCCCGGCGAACAGCCCAGTCCGGCCAGTTGCGGTGCCGGTGGCCTGTGTCCCCAGCAGTTCACGGTGCGGGTGTTCGACGGCGGCGGCGGCTATGGCGCCACCGGGCCGGGACCGCTGTTGGCCGACGCCTTCGGTAACCCGCTCGGCACCGAGTACGACACCGACGGCAACGTGGTCAGCCTGGGGAACGGGATCATCCATCCGAACGCCGACGGCGTGGCGATCATCAAGAACCTGGTGCCCGGCAAATACGGCATCGAGGTGATTCCCCCGGCCGGCCAGGGCTGGCACCAGACCACCACCATCGAGGGCACCAAGGCCATCGACGCCTGGGTGGAGGCGGGCAATCCGCCCTTCTTCGCCGAATTCGGCCCGGCCTTCTACCACACCTTCTTCGGCTTCGTGAAAGAGTTCACCGACAGCTCGGTGCTGACCGGCGGCGCCACGGTCACGGGCCGCGTCCTCAACGACCATTTCTCCCGGCCGCCGCTGCTGACCGGCAACAACGGCGCCCCCTTCCCGGAATGCCGGATCGCGCTGAACGACGCCAGCGGCCGGGGCGTCTTGCACAAACCTTGCAACGCCGACAGCACCTTCAGCATCCCGAACGTGCCGCCGGGCACCTACCAGTTGGTCGTCTTCGACAACAACCTGGACATCATCATTTCGTTCGCCACCGTGATCGTGAATCCGGGCCAGACGGCGGTCGCCATGGGCGATATCGCGGTCCCGGCCTGGTTCCACACGTCGAGGCACCTGGTGTATTTCGACAACAACCAGAACGGCTTCCACGATGCGGGCGAAGGCGGAATGCCCTTGCAGAACGTCAACCTCCGCTTCCGCGATGGGCGCGTCTATCAATTCGGGCCGACCGATAGCAGTGGCGAGATCGAGTTCAACGAAACCTTCCCGTTCTTCCACTGGCTGGTCGCCGAGGTGGATTTCGCCCGCCACAAGGCCACCGGACTCACCACGGTGGTGGATGACGGCGGCCCCCTGACCGGCGCGACTGGTGTGTTCCCGGACTACGGCGCGCTGGTCCCGCAACCCCAATTCTGCACCGCCGCCGACGCGGCCATCACTGGCTGCGCCTTGGGGGCACCGCTCAATAACCCTGTCACCGGCAACAATCTGTCGCGGACCCAGACCGGCGTGATCTTGACCCAAGCCTTCCAAGGCTTCGCCGGGGAGACCAACGTCTTCGAGTGGGGCAAGAAGGTTTACACCGGCACCGAGAACGGTGGCGTCTCCGGCATCGTGTACTACTCGAACACCCGCGCCGAGGACGACCCGCGCTATGGCGTCGGCGACCCTTGGGAACCGGGCGTGCCGGACGCGACGGTGAACCTGTACCGGGCCACCCTGGACGGCAACGGCAATATCACCGCCAGGACGCTGGTCAACACCGTCCAGACCGACAGCTGGGACGACGCCATGCCGACCGGCTGCCAGGGTCCGGTGTTCAGCGTCGATCCCGACAAGAATCCCGCCACCAACAATTCGGTCCCCACCGACTGCCTGGACGGGCTGCGCAATTTCAACCAGATCCGTCCCGGCGTCTACAACGGCGCCTACGGCTTCCTCGATTACTGCGCGGCGGGCCTGAATTCGGCCACCGGCGCCTGCCTGAACGGCCAGCCCAAGGTGCCGATGATTCAGGGCAATTACGTCGTCGAGGTGGTGCCGCCCACCGGCTACCAAGTGGTCAAGGAGGAGGACAAGAACGTGGCCCTGGGCGACGCCTGGGCGCCGAACCCGGCGCTCCTGCCGCCGGTCTGCGTCGGCACCGGCCATCTGGTGCCCGCTTACCTCAGTTTGCAAACCGACAGCGCGGGCAACCTGGTCGTGCCGAGCGACAAGGCCATCGCGGCACCCCGCGCCGGCCAGACCCATCCGCTCTGCGACCAGAAACTGGTCGCGCTCGCGCCCCGGCAGAACGGGGTGGCGGATTTCCACCTGTTCACCCCGGTGCCCAAGTCGGCGCGGGTGGTGGGCACCATCACCAACGACCTGATGGCCAACCTCGACCCGACCTCGCCCGGCGCCGGCGAGAAGCTGACGCCCGCCTGGGTGCCGCTGTCGTTCCGGGACTGGACCGGCCGCGAGATCGTCCGCGTCCATGCCGACGAATGGGGCGGCTTCAACGCGCTGCTGCCGTCGAGTTGGACCGCCAACGCGCCGCTGCCCTCGGGCTTCTCGCCCAACATGATGCGGCTCTGCGTCAACGATCCGGGCAACGTGCCGAACCCGGACTTCCCGCTCAACTCGTCGGTGCCGTTCATCCAGGACCCGTTCTATGACCGGAGCTACACCACCACCTGCTTCACGTTCCAATACATGCCGGCCTCCATCACCTATCTGGACACGCCGGTCCTTCCGCAATCGGCCTTCGCCGGCAGCGCCGCCTTCCCGGTGGACTGCGAGCAGCCCACCACCACCCCTGCCATCGCCTCCATCGCGGTGCCCGCGCAGGGCGGCGGCGCCTACGGCCTGACCGGCAACCAAGTGGTGTTGCGGTCGGCGGGCGTCCTGACGGTGCCCAACCCGAACTTCGATGGGCTGGGCCTGACGCCGCAGACGGCCAAGACCATCAAACGCAACTACGGCTTCGGCACCTCCCAAGGCCCCACCACCTGGGCGGCGGCCAACCGGGGCGCGGTGATCCTGGAGAATCAGGCGACCGGCACGCGGACGGAACTGCAATCGGGCCTGACCTGGAACCAGAACCAAATCACCTTCAACCTGCCCAACGGCGGCCTGCCCGCCGGCAGCTACGAAGTCCTGGTCCGCAAGGCCAGCGCCACCAGCACCAGTCCGCAGGGGCCGATCACGCCGGTGGGCGTGACCCTGGTCAAGGGACCGCTGCCGGTGGGTCGTAATCTGGTGCACGTCTCCCCCGGCGCCGCCGGGACCACGCCGATCCAGAACGCCATCGACGGGGCGGCGCCCGGCGACCTGATCCTGGTCCATTCCGGCAACTACGACGAACTCGTGACGCTCACCAAGCCCGTGCAACTCGTCGGCCAGGGCGCCTATTCGACGGTCATCTACGGCGGCAAGAGCACCTTGACCAAGCTCGCCAACTGGCGGGACAAGGTGCGGGGCGCCCTCGCCAACGGCGACTTCGACCTCTTGCCCGGCCAGCCCGCCGATCCCAACCTCCTGTTCCTGACCGAGGAAGGCGCGGTGGTCAGCGTGCTGGGCGATTCGGTCGGGGAATATGACGACGCCCCCTCCCGGATCGACGGCTTCACCCTCACCGGGGGCGAGAACGGCGGGGGCCTCTTCGTCAACGGCCACGCCCGGGGTGTCGCGGCCCCCAACGTCAATCACCTGGAAATCCTCAACAACCGCGTCGTCTTCAACTCCGGCAACGCCTCGGGCGGCATCCGCATCGGCCACAGCAACCTGGCCGACGGCGGCGCCTATGTGGACGCCGACAACGACAACATCCGGGTCCGCTGGAACCACATCGGCCAGAACGGCGCACTGGGCGTGGCCATCGGCTCGCAAGCGGCGGGCGGCGGGGTCGGCCTATTCAAGGGCGCCGACAACTACCAGGTCGCCGACAACTTCGTCTGCGGCAACTTCGCCCAGGGCCATGGCGGCGGCATCGGCCACTACGGCTTCAGCGATAACGGCCGGATCGAGCGGAACACCACGGTCTTCAACCAGATATTGGCCGGCCAGGTGGCGGTCCACGGCGGCGGCGTCTTCGTCGGCGGCGCCCAAGTGCTGCCCGGCCAGCCGGCCACCGAAGGCTCCGGCACGGTGGTCATCGACTCCAACCGGCTCCAGGGCAACCATGCCGGCGCGGGCGACGGCGGCGGCCTGAGCCTCTACGGGGTGAACGGCGCGGACGTGGCGGCGAACCTGAACCCGACCACTTGGGACCGGGTGGATGTCATCAACAACATCATCGTCAACAACGTGGCGGCCTGGGCGGGCGGCGGCATCGCCTTGCAGGACGCCCTGCGGGTCAACATCGACCACACCACGGTGGCGAACAACGACAGCACGGCCACGGCGGGCCAGGCCTTCCCGGCGGGCAACGCCAACCAGAGCACGCCGCAGCCGGCCGGCATCGTGGCCCACCAGCACAGCCCGGCACTGGGCGACCTGGTCAACAACCCCAACGGCTTCTCGGCGCCGCTGACCCTGTTCAACAACATCGTCTGGCACAACCGGTCGTTCTACTGGGTCGCGGCCAATCCGGGCACCCCCGCGGCGGGCGATCCGGCCCTCAACGCCGCCACCGGCACCTACGACGATTACGGGGTGCTGCCGGTGGGCCTGGGCAGCTTGTCCCCGTTGCGGAACCTGACCTCCGCGAACACCCCGGAAGGCGGGGCCGGAACCATTCGGACCAACACCTCGCCCTTCGTCAGCCAGTACCTGAACGGCACGCGCAAGCTGACGGCCACGGGGACTCCCCAAGCGCCGAACGTTTATGCCACCGGGGCCACCTTCGACGAGGCCGGCAACGCGGTCAGCGTGGAATACGGGCCGCTCGGGCAGGTGACGGAGACCTTCAACGCCGCCGGCAACACCAACCCGGTCATGCGGGGCGATTATCACCTGGCGGCGGGCACCAACCAGGCCGTCAACGTGGCGCTCCCAATCACCTCCCTGGTGCCGGGCTTGGGTTTCGACTACGACCGCAACACGCGCCCGGAGATGTTCTTTACGCCCCGCGACATCGGCGCGGACGAGCGGTATCCGGCCACCGGAACGGGCGCACAGCCGCAGCGGCCCTGAGGCGGGGCAGCCTGGGAGTTAAGGCTCATCCTGGCGGTGTTGCGGCCTGACCCGGCGTTGCGCCCCCTTCGTAACTCTCCCCGGTACTCCGGGGGAGAATTGGGGTAACTGCCGTTAAGTTAAATCGGTTCTCACATGA
>NZ_JBTEKS010000079.1:0-14551 GCF_054333355.1 Methylomagnum sp.
GTGTGGGCCTACGTGAACGCCGTAAACCAAAAATGAAAAGGCTCTAATGAATAGCGCGGGAGCCGACCAGCGTACCCAGCGCGAAGCCGGTGCCGAACGCGACCATGACGCTGGTGAGAGGCCGGGCCTCGATGTAATTGCCCGCCTGCTCCTGGGCCTGCACCGCCTGACCGCGCACCACCTCGCCGGCTTCCTTGGCCTTGGCGTAAACCGCCTGGCCCCGTTCCGCGCCCATGTCCTTGATGGCTTCCATCAGCGTTCCAAGGTCGCCTTTGATGCTGGCGAGGTCGCGCTGCAATTGGCCCACTTCCGTCCCTATGTCCATGCCTGCCATATTCGTTCTCCATAATCAAAAAATCCGATGCCGAGGCAACGGATCGTAATGGGTTAGACCCTGTTTCGATAAGCCATTCGCCCCGAAGTATCGAAGGATTTGTTGGCCTACCGGGAGGGGCTTTAAGACCGATTCCGGGTCGAGTCGTTGGGCGATTCCCGTTCGGTTTCGGCCTGGAACACTGGTTTCGACCCGATGGCTCGCGCAAAAGTTGCCGGGGTGAAAGCATCGCCAAAAACCTAAGGAACCTTCCGTGTCGCCCAAAGTCTGCCCCTTATAACAAGGCAAAAGTTTTGATTATCGGAAACGCAACGGAAGGAAACCCTTATGTTTGTCCCAGAAGCTACGTTCCTAGTCCTGATGCTGGCGACCTGGGGCGGAATCTTGCTGATCCGCTCTAACCGCGCCAAAAAGTAATCACCCCCTGACAGGAAAAGCGCCCGCGTTAAACCGGGCGCTTTTTCTTTTAGGCATCCCCTGTGGAAGCCGCTCCCACATTCACGCCCCTACAACGTAAACCTAAACTCCCCCACCAACACCCCCGGCACCCGGCTCCCGCCCAAGGCCCGCCGGTTGTAGGTGTCGGTGCCGACCTGAACCTCCGTCTCCCGCGTCACCGCCTCCAGTTCCGAGCCGAACACCCGGTACAGGCTCTCGTCGAAGCGCAAGTCCTTGATCGGCGCGACGATCTCCCCATCCTCCACCCAGAAGCAGGCGTAGCGGGTCATGCCGGTGATCCGGGCGCTTTGCTGGTCGCTCCAGTTGAGGTAATGCAGGTTGCCGATGTACAGCCCGGTGCCCAAGGCTCGCAGGGCGTCGGCCTCCGCCAGGTCGCCCGCGCCCATCTCTGGCGAGCGCAGGAATTCGCCGGTCCAGCCCTCCGGCTCGGCGCCGTTGGACGGCACGCCGTATTCCTTGGCCGACCGCGAGCTGGTGAGTAGATTTGCCAGCTTCCCGCCCGCGATGACCGGCAGGCGCTCCGGGGCGATTTCGCCCAGGCTGTTGAACGGCGGGTTGAGCCCCAGGCCGAAGTCTTCCGCCAGGTTGAACAGCGGCGAGAACTCCGCCTCGCCCTCGACCAGCTTGTGCAGGGCCGAATCGCCCTTTTTCCAGGCGCCGTAGCTGACCGCGCCCCAGGACAACATGCCGACGATTTCGTCCACCGCCGCCGGAGCGAAATAAACCCGATAGCCGCCCGGCGGCACCGCCCGGCTGTCCCGCCGCAGCAGCGCCAGCCGTTCGCGGCTAGCGGCGACGGCGTTCACGAATTTGGCCGAATCCCACTCCCGCCCGGCGTACAAGCCCTTCACCGCCTTGTTCTCCCCGGTGCCGTTGACCGTGAACAGCGAGTAATCCAGGAAGAAGCTTTCCGTGGCGAACCAATGGTTCTGCCCGGCGGAATTGCGGGTGGCGCGGATTTGCGGCCCGGAGGCCAGGAAGCCGGTGAAATCGGTCCCGGCGGTTTCGGCGGCGATGAGTTCGATCACCGTGCCGATGTCCGGCAGATTCCCGGCGTGGTGGCTGGCGCTGGTGCCGTTGTTGCGCATGGGCACAATGAAGGGATCTTCCGGCAGCGCCGCCGTTTCGGCACGGGCGCGGGCCAGTAGGGACAGCAGCGTGGCCCGGTCCTGGTCCGGCTGTCCGGCCAAATCGAAGGACAACACCACCCGCCGCCCACCGGCCTGGAAGGTCAGGGCCAAATGCCGCTGGGTCACGGCGGTGGCTTGGCGGACTTTGGAATCGTTGAAGCGGAGATAGCCCTGATCCTCGGCGCCGAGATTCAGGTTCAATTCCTCGCCCGGCTGGAGCGCGGCAAACGCGGCGTCGGCTAGCCCATCGAACAGGGCATGGGTGGATTCGATGAAGTTTAGGCTCATGCGCCACCTCCGAAGACTTCGACGCCGGTGAATAAACAAGGCGGCGAGGCGTGCCCGACCCGGATGACCTGGTTCGGCTCGCCCTTGCCGCAGAACGGCGTGCCGTAGGCGCGGAATTCCTCGCGCCGCCCCACGGCCCTGAGCGAGTTCCAGAACGGCACGGTGACGCCCCGGTAGTTGGGGTTCTTCAGCACCTTGGTGAGTCGGCCATCCTCGATCAATCGGGCGTATTCGCAGCCGAACTGGAATTTGTTGCGGTAGTCGTCGATGGACCAGGAGCGATTGGCTTCCATGTAAACGCCGCGATTCACCGAGGCGATCATCGCGTCCAGGCTGGAATCGCCCGGTTCCAGGTTGATGTTGCCCATGCGGTCGATGGGCGCCCGGTTCCAACTGGCCGAGCGGAAGTTGGCGACGCCGGGGAGACCTAAGCGGGCCTGGCTTTCGAGGCTCCCCAGTCCGCGCAGCAAAAGCCCATCCTTGATGAGAAATTCGTGGGTGGCCGGGTTGCCGCCGTCGTCGAAGCGGTAGGCGGCGAACTGGCCCGCCAGGGTGGGATCGAAGGTCACGTTCATCAGCGGCGTGCCGTAGCGCAGGCTGCCGAAGTCCGCCGGTTTCACGAAGCTCCAGCCCGCGTAGTTGCGCTCGTCGCCCAGGATGCGGTCCAGTTCCAGCGGATGGCCGATGGACTCGTGAATTTGCAGCAGCATTTGGTCGGGGGCGAGGATCAGGTCCAGGGTTTCGTCCGGGCAGTTGTCGGCGTGGAGCAGTGCCAGCGCCTCCCGGCCCACCCGCTCGCACTCGGCGTAAAGCGCATCCCAATCGAAGGCTTCCGGCCCGGTCTGCCAGCAGCGGGCGGTGGGGCCGTTGAGGGAGCGTTGCTGGGTCTCCGTGCCGTCGCGGGCGATGGCGGCGAAGTGCTGGCCCGCCATCAGGAAATCCTGGGCGATGTCGCTGCCGTTGCTGGACACGTAGCGGGATTGGGTCTCGACGAAACCGGCCTCGGCGGAGGCGGTGACGATCTTATCGGAGGCTTGCAGGTGGCGGGTGGCCTCGACCAGCCGGTCGGTGAATTCGGCCAGGGTCAGCGCGTCCAGTCCGGCCTGACGGGGGCTTTGATAACACCCGGTGGCGGCGGGCCGTTGCGATTCGGTGAAGGCGAACGCCTTGGACTTCGCCGCCGCCTTCGCCAGCGCCGCCGCCCGGCGGGCCGCCGCCAGCACGCCCGCGTCGGACAGGTCGCTGGTGCCCGCATAGGCGATTTGCCCTTCCACCAGCGCCTCCACCATCACGCCCCGCTCGATGGACACCGAGTTCTGCTCGGGGCGGCCATTGCGGACGGTGCGGCGGTGGGCGTCCTCCCGCACGTAGCGCAAGGCTATCCAGTCGGCTTCGGCGCGGATCAGGGCGAGGGCGGCGTGGGGGTCGAATTCTGGGAGGTCGGGTTTGATGGCTAAAGTGGTTGGCATCGGCGTAAGCGGTTATGAAATGGAACCATGGAAAGTAGATACCGATTCGGGAGGCATCGCGCAAGTGTGAAGCCCGGCGGATGATGACTGAATTGAGTTCCTACCCGTCATCATGAATGTCTTGGGAGACAAGACGCCGGAACTCTTCTATATTGGTGGATGTTGATCCCTTTAACCGAAACGAGTCCGGGCCGTGAGAACCTTATGGAACCTGCCGGTCCAGTTCGCTTATGTGTGGATCGACACAGAAGCAATCGTAAGAGGCTATTTTTCCGGCTATCCCTGGATAGTCAACGGAGCATTTAAACTTAATGAAAATTATCAAGATCGGAAACGTACTGGGCGCTTTGCTGGCAGTTGGCGCATTTGCATTCACGAGCAGCGTCAACGCCGCCGAAACCTCCACGGGCGTTAACGAGCACTTTGAGCTGACCATCAAGACCGCCAAGGAAGCCCAGGCCGCTTCGGCGGCGGGCAACAAGGAGGAGTGCCTCGCCGCCATCAAGTCGGCCAAGCAGCATTACAAGGAAATCACTGGCGCTGCATCGGGCATGCCCTTGCAGAAAGCCATGACAAAGATGAGGGATGCCCAGGGCGCGTGCGATTCCGGCGACACCGCCAAAGCCGCCACCATCCTCAGCGAAGTTGTGACCGAGCTACAAAAAATCTCGGACACCCCGAGATAATTACCTTCGGGGTGTCCGGTTAGCCGGACGCCCCGAATCACCTCTTGGCCCGCAAGACCCCCCTCCCCGGCTCCCCCGCACTGCTTCCACGTACCGCAACGGCTGATCTTTCCCGCCCGGTGCGCCTCACAATCACTTCCTCTTGAGTTTTATTGGGATTGGGCGCCCATGGCAGACGCCTCACCAATGCCCAGCGCTCGATTAAATTCAACGGTCTCGCGCCGCCCCCTGGAAAACCGAACAGCGCCGCTCAAGCACCGGACGCCGCCTTCCCCGCCGCCGCATCCAACAGCCGCCAAGCCCACGGCCCATCCCCCGCCAACTCCAGCACGGCGTCGTAATAATCCAGCGGCTCGTCGGGTTCGCCGAAATGAACATAGGTGATGGACCGCTCGTTGAGCCGGTCCAGCAGCCGCCCCAGTTGATCCGCGTCCAGGGCCGAGCCAAGCCGGTCCAGCACGGCGAAGCGGGGCGCCGCGATGAGCAAGCGGGCGAAGGCCATCAAGCGCTGCTCGCCTAACGACAGTTGGCTATCCCAGTTCTGCTCCACATCCAGCCCGCCCACCCGCGCAATCACTGGCGTGAGGCGCAACTCGGCCAGAATCCCGGCGACCCGGTCGTCCTGGGCCATGCCCTTCTGGCCGGTGCGCAGCAGCAACTCCCGCAGCGTGCCCGGCGGCAGGTAGGGCCGCTCGGGCAAAAACATCACCGCGTCGGGACCGGGGTGGATGACGCAGCCGCCGCCGGTTTCCCACAAGCCGGCGGTGGCCCGGAACAAGGCGGTGTTGGCGGTTTCGTTCGGCCCGACCACCAGCACCCGCCGCCCTTGGGGAATCGAGACCGTCAGGTTCTCGACCAGCACCTGGCCGTTGTTCGGCACGCTCAGCGTGAGGTTCTCATAGCCCAGGCGGGATTCCTCGCCACGGGACTCGATGGCGCACATCGGGGCGGTTTGGGCCTGCTCCATGCCTTCGATCAACATGCCCAGCCGGGCGATGACCGCGCCGAAGGAGGAAATGGACTGGAACTGGTTCACCACCAGCGAGAACGCCCCCAACAGATGGGTGAAGGCCATGGCCGACTGGGTGACAACGCCGAACTCGACCTCGCCCCGGACGAACAGCGGCGCCACCACCAGGGCCGGGATGATTTGGGTCAGGTAGTTGTAGCCGGTGGTGAAGCAGCCCAGATTGCGGTTCACCGTGACGATCTTCCTGAAATTCGCCACCACCTCATCCAAGTGCCGCAAGGCCCGGCTTTTGGTCCGGCCCTCCCGGCGCAGCACGGCGATGGGTTCGGCGTGTTCGCGGGCGTGGACGAGATCGGCCCGGAAGGTGGCCTCCTTGTCGAGCTGGGCGTAATTAAGCCCCACCAAGGGACGGCCCAACACAAACGCGGCATAGGTGCCTAGCCCGGCATAGGCCAGAACAACGCCGAACAGCAAGGGGCTGATGGACAGTATCACCCCCGAGAAGGCCACTATCGTGATTACCCCGTTGAGCAGCAGCAGAACGAAGGACAGGATGGTGACGGTGAACGCCTTAACGTCCTCGGCGATGCGCTGGTCGGGATTGAGGATTTCGCCGTTGGATTCGTTCCGGTCGCTGAGGCGGTAATAAATGGGATGATCGAGATAAAGGTCGACCAGCCGCCGGGTCAGCCATTCCCGCCACACCAGCCCCAAACTTTCCTCCAGGAAGCGGTAATACACCGCCACGCCCGTGCTGGCGGCGAACACGCCCAGGTAGATGACAGCCAGCCAAATGAACCTGTTGGCGTCGCGGTTCTCGGCGGCGGTCATGAAATCGCGGCCCACATAGCTGTTAACCACGTTGAGGGCGTTGGTGCCGATCAGCAGCGCGAACAGGCCGACGAACAGGAACACCGCCTTCCGGCCCACATTGGAAGCCAACAGGCTTTTGGCGATCTGGATGAAGCGGTGCCAGGTTTGTCGGTCGATGGAGATTTCTTCTTGATTCATGGTGCGATGCTCGACGGGTGGAGGCGCTGGGTGAGTCCTGGCAAACGCGCCACGTCACCCATTCAGCACGCGGCGCGGCGCATTGTTATGCGGGGGAATTCTACAGGACTGGCAAAGGCGGGAATTGCCCGATTCACAACGACGGGAACCGGCACCATTCCGCCAAGGACTAAGCCACGTTGAAACGCTGGACCAGCCAACCAGAAGCGGCGGCACCGAAAGCAATAGAATCCCCCGACACTATTGTGATTTAATCAGTTTCGCGGAACGGTCACAATCGACATTCGGCCGATCGGGAGCCTGGGCGGAGCATCAACAAGGCTTTGACTTTTCGAAACCTACAATCACAAAAACAGTCGGCAGGTTCCGGGCCGACCCCTTAAAAAGAAGAAGGAGTGCGTCATGCGCGGCACGACGACCGAACGCGAACTGAACGAAAACACCTTGGCGGTCATCTGGAAATACCTGAAAACCATCGCCTGGGTGCATTTGCAGGAACTGCTCTCGAAAGCCCCCGCCCGCTAGCGGGACAACCCCATCCCCCATAAAAAAGCCGCCCCCCGCCACATCACGCGGCGGAGGGCGGCTGGCTTCGTCACAAATCAGTGAACCGTCCGGTCGCCACGCGGCGCGGACGGACTGCTGGACACCTTGACCGGCGCCGGGCTGGGCAAAGCCATAATCTCATCGGCAACCGCCGCGTAAAGCTCGCCCGCCCATGACGGCAGACCCGGCTGCTTGGGGTCCAAGGGCCGCTTGCGGGGATCGTGCGGGGCGATGACGACCTTCATGTTCTCCTTGCCCACATGGGCCGCCAGCACGAACAACTCCTCAATGGCGAGGTCGCCCATCGCCAGGCAGCCCGCGGACACCGAGTCGCCATGGATGAAAATATCGTTGCCCGGTTGGTCGCGGCCCTCGCGGTTGGCGTGCAGCAGGTCGAAGTCGTTCGGGTAATCCAGCTTCATCGACAGGTGGTAATTGCTGTTCGGATTGAGCCGCACGACGCGGTAAACCCCCTCCGGCACCTGCCTGTCGCCCTGCCGTAGCTTCGGTCCCTGCTTGCCGCTGGCGGCGCGGATGTCGTAAGCGCGGACGAACCGGAAGCCGCCCCGCTCGCCCCTGGCCCAGACTTCCAGCTTCTTTTCCTCCTTCAGCCCGACCAAGGTCAGTTCCTTGGGCGGATAAGACACGCCGACCTTATCGAAAAGTGGCTTTAGCTGATCCACCACGTAGGGCGCGTAGCTGTACAGCACATCCTCCACCGTGCGCTGGCCCAGCGCTGGCAATGGCTCGTGGGGAATCAGGTAGCCGGGCTGGGGACGGACCTTCGCCACATGGTTCCGCGCCGCTTTGGCCGACGCGGTGCCCCCGGTTTTTTGCCCCTGGTCGCTGGCGCAGGAGGCCAGCAAGGCCGTGGCGGCAAGCAAGGAGAGACCCTTGATTTGGTACTTCATTGTTTTTCCTTATTGGGTAGGAAATGGAATCGGAATCGTCTTAGGCCGCTTCCCCGACAACCGCGCATCGTTTCCTGATAAGAGAAGCGGAGCGCGGATTCAAGCGGACTGTTGCGTATATTTTAAGGAGATAGGGAAAAGCGCGTCTACGCGGTTTATTGAATCAAAGCGAGTCCATTTATTGGAGCAATAGGCGTCTCAAAACGAGCATGTCATAAAGGCACGTTCTCGCGATTAAAATTGTGTATCTATACTTAAGCGTTCGAGAGCCAAGAGGGGCGCTCTCGTTTTGATCCCACGAATCCACGAGCAAAAAAAATGAAACTTAATTATTCAAACACCCACCAGAATTCTCTGGCAATCTCCTTGCTGGCGGGCTTGCTGCTTAGCTTGATGGGGCTGGGCGAGGCGATGGCCATGCCCATCACCAAGGCATTGACCGTCAACGTCGTGACCGTCTGCGCCGACAATGGCAGCACTTGCGCGTCCCAGGGACCGGCGGGCGACCTGTTTTTCGCCGCCGAGGTCAATAAGATTTGGGCGCAGGCAGGCATTCACTTCGACTTCGTATTACAGCCGAATCTGAACAACTCGAACTTCCTCGTCATTAATGACAGCAACGTTGGGCACCGTTTTGCTGATCTATCCGCCCCAAGCGCCACATCTGTCACCATGTGGCTGACCCATTATGTGACCGGCGCCTACGGCGAGGGCTGGCTGGGTGCCGGCGGCTTGGTCATCGCCATGCAAACGGTCATGGACGCGATGCGCCTGGACACCATCGCCCACGAACTCGGCCACAATCTGGGACTCAATCACGACGACACGAACTATAGCTTTTTAATGGCCTCGGGCGGCGTCCGCAACACCCCGAATTCACTGGCGAATATCGCCCCGGATGGGCTGGGCTATGACTTGCTGTCCCCAACCCAAATCGCCATCGCCCAGCAAAGCGGCCTGCTCCACGATGTGGCGTCGGTTCCAGAACCCGCCAGCCTTGCCGTGTTCGCCCTTGGCCTACTGGCCTTCGCCTCGGCGCGTGGCCGCCAAGCGCTGGTCCGTGCGGACTAACCATGGTAAGGCGCGGCGGACCCCACGGACAAAGCGGGCCAAGGCTCCTGCTCTGCCTGCTTATTTTTCTGGCGGCTGACATGAGCCACGCCACGGACATCATCAATCTGCCGCCGGAGCGCCGGGAGGCCACGTCGCCCGGCGGCGGATTCCTGCTGGTGTGGGCGAGCCTGGATGGCTGGCGAACATTCCAGGCACAAGCCGAATTTTATAGCATTGAAAATGCTCAACGCCGGATGCTGTGGCGGCAAGCCCTGCCCCACCGCCATGGGCCGCGCCAGGCATTGGTGTCCGACGAAGGCCGGGTGCTGCTGACGGACGAGTGGATCAACGTGCCCGCCGAACACGCCATCATGGTGCTGGACCCACAGGGAAAGACCCTCGCCCATTACACCTTCGATCAAGTGATTGCCGCGCTCGGCGTGCCCGTCCGCGAAGTCGGCGACCGCGCCAAGACCAGCGCGTGGATCACGGAAGGGCCGACCCTCTCCGCCGATGGCGCCACCGCCGAGATCAAGGCGGGCGGGCGCATCCTGGTCGTCCGCCTCGCCGACGGCCAGTTGTCCAGGAAAGACTAGTGCTTTGTCAGCCATTGAATGACGTGATAGGTGTAGGTCGGGCAGGTATTTCCTGCCCGACGCTTAGGCCAGACCGCCGCGTCGGGCATGAGTACATGCCCGACCTACCCCAGACTAAAAGTTGCGTAAGTCCTAAGCAAGAATTCTCAGTGTAGGGTGGGCATGTACTCATGCCCACCATTTCAATGGGTTAAATCGGTGGACATGAGCACATGCCCACCCGGAACTGGCTTCGACTCCGCTCAGCCAACGCCCGCCTCGACACCGCCAGCCAGCACCCACTTCGACGCCGCTCAGCCAACGCCTTCCGGGCGGCGTTAAAATCCTCCTTTTTCACCGGAGTTTCGCCATGAAGCGCTCGACCACGCTAATCCTGCCCGTCATCCTGTGGCTATCCAGCCTCGCCAACGCGGCGGCACCCGCCAACCCGGAAATACGCATCGGCACCCTCGCGTTCGGCACCCTCAACTGGGAACTCGCCGTCATCCGCGACCAAGGCTTGGACAAGGCCCACGGCGTCAGCCTGTCCCCGGTCACGCTGGCCGGGGCCGAAGCGGGCAAGATCGCCCTGCAAGGCAACAGCGTGGACATGGTGGTGGGCGACTGGATTTGGGTGGCCCAGCAACGGGGCCAGGGCATGGACTTCACCTTCTCGCCCTATTCCACCAGCCATGGCGCGTTGATGGTGCCCGCCGATTCGCCCATCCACGGCTTGGCCGACCTCAAGGGCAAGCGGCTCGGCATCGTCGGCGGCGGACTCGACAAGAACTGGCTGCTGCTGCGGGCGCTGGCCGAAAAAACCCAAGGACTCAACCTGGACCAAGCGGTGGAAAAAACCTTCGGCGCCCCGCCCCTGCTCAACCAAGCGCTGCTCGGCGGCAAGCTGGACGCGGTGCTGAATTATTGGAACTACGCCGCCAAGCTGGAGGCGCAAGGCTATCGGCGGGTGCTGGATGGCCGGGCCATCTTGCGGGGGCTGGGCATCGAGACCGATGTGCCCGCGCTGGGCTATATCTTTCGGGAGGGCTGGGCGAAAACCCACGGCGAGGCGCTGTCCGGCTTTTTCGCGGCGGCCAACGAGGCCAAGCGGGCCATTTGCGAATCGGACGCGACGTGGCAGAAAGTGGCGCCGCTCACCCAGGAATCGGACGAGAAGGTACGCGCCACGCTGCGGCGGGATTATTGCGCGGGCCGGGTCACGGGCTTCGGCGAGGCCGGGAGAAAGGCCGCTGAAACCATTTTCAGCCTGATTAATTCCATTCAAGCCGGACGTGCTGGCACCAAGCCCGCTGGTTTTCCAGACGGGGTGTTCTGGTCCACCACCCCATTAAATTAAGCCGTCTGGAGTCCAAACTTTAGTTTGGATAAGGGCGTATACGGCATTCCGTCTAAACAGAACATCTTGCTCCCTAGAGCGTTGTCAACATGAGTGTGCGGCAGCGAGAAAGGCCGGCTCGGTTTCGCAAACCGAGTCGGCCTACGTGAACACCGTAAACCCAAAATGAAAATGCTCTAGCCCTCCGGGCGAGGGCTGGGGTGAGGGAGATCGAATAGGATTTCTTCCCTCAATACGCGCCTAATCCACCCTGTGAATGCGGGCCGATCAGCGCTTTTCCGGCGGAATCAAAATCACGGCACGATGATCCCCAGCCCCTCGCTCAAGCACCGGATGGCGGGAACGCAGTTCCGCCGCCAGCCGCCGGGCCGGTTCGGCGCCGTCCCCGGTTTCTTCCGAAAACTTGACCAGCCCGAGGAATCCATGGGCTTCCAGGTAGGCCACGCTGCCCAGCCAAATCGGCCCCGCGCCGTCGGCCAGTTCCAAGCCGCTGGGCCAGAACCGCACAATCAGCCAGCGCCCATCCGGGGTGGGCTTAATCATCCGCAGCGCGTCCATGTCGGCCTGATTGAGGTGGGGTAACACCGGCAAGTCGGCGATGTCGGTGTCCGGGTTCAACAGCCGCAGGGCCGGGCCGAGTCCGGGCGGCTTGGCCTCGCGCCAGCCGGTTTCCGCCAGGGCGGCGCGGATGGTCTCCAGTGGCGCGGCCCATTGCACGGCCAGCGGCTGGTCGGGCCGACCGAATAACTGCACCCGATAGGCCGGAAGGCGCCGCCAGTCGCCCGCCCGCCAAGCCGCGTCAGCGATGGCGGCATGGGGCGCGGGGCTAGGGAATTCCGTCGCCGCGTGATGCCGCGAAGACACGGCGGCGATAGCCACCCAAGCCAGAGCCGCGACCCAAGCCAGCCCGCCCGTGGGCGATTCGTGCGCGGCGTGGCGGCGATAGGCAACCCCGAGCAGCACCAGCCAAACCAAGGCCAACACCAGCGTGAAGCCAATCCCGGCCAGTTCGACCGCACCGAAATACAGCCGGGCGAAAGCGATGGCGACCACCCACAGCGCGGCCACCACATAGCCCAGCCACCGCCGCCCGAGCGATGCCCCGCCCGCCAGAAGAACCGCCGCGAAGCCATACGCCACGGCACCGTTCAGCACCGGGCCATCCACCAGCGGCACAGGAAACGCCGCATGGCACAGCCCGCCGACCACCGCCGCGAATCCCAGCCCGACCAGCCCATGGGCGGCGGCGATGCGTTGCCCCCGGATTAGCAGCCACGCGCCGACGGCGACGGCGAAAGCCAGCACACCCGGCGTCTCCCCAAAATCCTCACCAACCGCCAGCGCCCGGTCGGCGATGGGATTCCGCCAAGCCTCCAGGGAAATCATCCCCGCCCCCGCAGGCACGAGGGCCGAAGCCGCCACGGCAATAGCGACGAGAATCACCGCCCACAGCAACAGCCCCGCATAGTCGCGCTGGCTGGGGTCAATCAGCGGCGCGGTCAGGCGACCGAAAAGCGGGTGGGCCTTGCAGAATTCAAAGGTAAACAGAATGAAGGCGTGGGCGCGGGGCCGGAAATAGCCGTACAGCCGCTTGCTCAGCCAGGCCGTGAACCACAGCAGCGCCACCAGCACCGCCAGCAGAATCGCCAGCCGCCCGGCGATCCGCGAGGCCAGTTCCAGCGACGCCCCGAACACCATGCCCGGAATCAGATAGGCGGGTGCCCATAGCGCCGACGACAGCACGTTGATGGGCAGGAACCGCCGCACCGGCATCGCCAACATGCCCGCCACCAGCGGAGTTATCCCCCGCATCGGGCCAACGAAGCGCCCAAACAACAGGCTGCGCCCGCCATAGCGCTGGACGAATGCCATGCCGCTTGGAATCAAGCCGGGATAGCGGGTGAACGGCCAAACCGACGCCAGCCTGTCGCGGAAATGCCAGCCGAACCAGAAGCTCAGCCCGTCGCCGGTGATGGCCCCGGCGACGGCATAGGCGCAGGTCGGGCCGAAACTCAGGGCACCGGTGCCGATCAAAGCCCCCGTGCCGAACATCATGGCGACGCCGGGCACGATGAGTCCGACCCCCGCCAGGGATTCGGCCAGGGCGATGAGGAACACCGCGACACCGGCGAGGTGGGGATGGTGGAGAATCCAGGTGTGGAATTCGGGGAGATTCATCCGGGTGGGCGCGGTTTCCAAGCGTGACAGAGTGGTAGACCGACTCGGTTTTCAAAACCGAGTCGGTCTTCTACCTAAAGCTTGGCGAACACCCGCGCCGCCGCCCGTAAGGTCTCCTCAATCACCGCGTCATCGTGGGCCGCCGACACAAACCCGGCCTCGAACGCCGACGGCGCGAGATAAACGCCCTCGTCCAGCATCCCGTGGAAGAACCGCCTGAACCGTTCCGCGTCGCACGCCATGACGTCGGCGAAGCTGCCGACGGATGGCTGATCGGTGAAGAACAGCCCGAACATCCCGCCCACCGCGTTCACCACGAACGGAATTTCGGCCCGCGCCGCCCGTTCTTTCAGACCATCCGTCAGGGCCAAGGTTTGCGCCGTTAAGTCCTCGAAGAAACCCGGCGCGGCGATGAGTTCCAAGGTTTTCAAGCCCGCCGCCATCGCCACCGGATTGCCCGACAGCGTGCCCGCTTGATAGACGGGGCCGAGCGGGGCCAGCTTTTCCATGATGTCGCGCCGCCCACCGAAGGCGCCGACGGGCATTCCGCCACCGATGACCTTGCCCAGCGTGGTGAGGTCGGGCTTGATGCCGTACAGCCCTTGCGCCCCGCCCAAGGCCACCCGGAAGCCGGTCATCACCTCGTCGAAAATCAGCACCGCGCCGGAAGCGTCGCAGACTTCCCGCAAGGTTTCCAGGAAGCCCGGACGCGGCGGCACGCAGTTCATGTTGCCCGCCACCGGCTCGACGATGACGCAGGCGATGTCGTTGCCAATCCGGGCGAACGCCTCGCGCACTTCGGCGGCGTCGTTGAATTGCAGCGTGAGCGTGTGTTCCGCCAATCCCGCCGGGACGCCGGGCGAACTGGGCACGCCCAAGGTCAACGCGCCGGACCCGGCCTTCACCAGCAGGGAATCGGAATGGCCGTGGTAGCAGCCCTCGAACTTGACGATCTTGTCCCGCCCGGTGAAGCCCCGCGCCAGGCGGATGGCGCTCATGGTGGCCTCGGTGCCGGAGCTGACCATGCGCACCAAGTCCAGCGACGGCAGCAGTTCGCAGAGCTTCTGCGCCATGGCGGTCTCGATGGCCGTCGGGGCGCCGTAGCTCAAGCCCCGGTCCACGGCTTCATGGACGGCCCGCCGCACCTCCGGGTGGGCGTGGCCCAGCACCATCGGTCCCCAGGAACCCACGTAGTCGATGTAGCGCCGCCCGTCCGCGCCGTGGATGTACGGGCCTTCGGCGTGGTCGATGAAAACCGGCGTGCCGCCCACGCTTTTGAAGGCGCGGACGGGGGAGTTGACGCCGCCGGGGATGAAGGTTTTGGCTCGTGTGAATAAGTCTTCGTTGTTCATGCTGGTCGCGAAAAAGGGTGGCTGGGCACATGGCCCGAAAGCGCTATTTTCTCGCGAAAGCGCGGTGGGAACGAGAGGAACATGGCGCGGGCACCCGGATGGATGACGCGCCCACCTCACCGCCATTAAGGGTTTGGCCGGAAACACCTTCCCCGATTAGGGGCGGCCACCGCGTAGGTCGGGCTTAAGCCCGACCTACAGAGTTGTGTCAACCAAATCCTAAGACTGGCCC
>NZ_JBTEKS010000080.1:0-14446 GCF_054333355.1 Methylomagnum sp.
GCCCCGGTTGGCATGGTGGGTTACGGCGCACGGTGGTATTCCAAGAAATATCAAGCTTTTCGTCGGGCGCCTAACCCACCCTACGGTCTGGCTTATCGGCGGTTAATTTCCGAGTTCCACGCTCGGTTGTCAAACGCTAAATCAAGGGCTTGCGGCTATTCCGCCGCTTTCAATTCCATCGCCTTGGCGATGGCGAAAATCTCCTCGGCATCCAAAATCTGGTTATTCGCCTCGAACAGCTTGGCGATGCACGCCCGGTGCAGCGCCAGCTTCAACGCGCCAAACCCCAACGCGCCCCACACGATCTTGCCGTTCCGGTCCCTGCCGCGATCCAGCATGTCCGTGCCGCCTACCCCTAAGGGCGGCGTGGTGTTGGCGTCGATCAATTGCTCAATGGTCGGATTGTCCTGCCAATGTTCGGGCTTCAGCAGCTCGACTCCGGCGGCGCCCGTGGCGAACACGATATGGGTTTTCTCGATGGCCTTGGCGCGGGATTCGTAATCGGGCGTCGCGAGGGGGATGGGCGTGACGCCGAACCGCGCCCGCAAGTCCGTGCAGACATGCTCGGCGCGGGTCAGGTCGCGGGAGGTGATGACCACTTCCGCCGCGCCCTGCCGGATCAACATGACCGCCGCCCGCTGCCCGACCGGGCCGGTGCCCGCCAGGATCACCACCCGCTTGCCTTCCACCGAGCCGCTGCTCAACAGCTTGGCGACGGCGGCGGCGGCGGTGGTGTTGCCGCCGTTGCTGTCCAGCATGACCGAGACCCGGAAGTCGCCGAAGAACCGCTTCTTCACCGCCTTGAGCAAGTCCTGACCGGCCACCATGTTGCTGCCGCCGATGAAGAGGGCGGTGTTCTTCTTGTCCTTGGGCGGGCGGGTGAAGATGGCGCCGTCCACCAGCGGCGCGACGTTGTTGGGCGTGACCCCGGCATGGCCGATGACATGATCGGCGCCGCCATCGTAGGCCACCACGGTATCGAAAACGGAAGGGTGCGGGTCGGTGTCGAGCTGGAATAAAAGCTTTTTCATTGGTTCCTTGCGAGGAGATGGTTTGTTTATATCGGGGCTTCCATCGTTCCCACGGTCTCCGTGGGAATGCTGTCTAGGCCGCTCTGCGGCCCGTTTCCCGGTTGATAGCAATAGCAGATTCTGCCGCCCCACGGGCCGCAGAGCGGCCAAAACGGCATTCCCACGCTGAGCCTGGGAACGATTAGGGTGGGCCACGCCGCAAAGCGGGCAACGGTAGCGCACCGCCCCCACAGTGGCAAATCGTATTTTGCCCCCACGATGTCTACTCTTATAATGCCGCCCCCCAAAAAGCACCCTCATCTTTACCGTAAGAGCACAGCCATGCACAGAGACAAACCCGTCCAACAATTTCTCGACGAACTCGCCAGCAAAGCGGCCACTCCCGGCGGCGGTAGCGCGGCGGCGATCATGGGCGCCATGGGCGCGGCGCTGGTGAGCATGGTGTGCAACCTCACCCTCGGCAAGAAGAACTACGAGGCCGTCCAGGACGGCATGAAAGACTTGCTGGTTAAGTCTGAGGATTTGCGCTCGCGACTGACCGACATGGTCCGGGCCGACGTCGAGGTATTCAATCAGGTCATGGTCGCCTATGGCTTGCCCAAGGAAACCGACGAAGATAAGCAGGCCCGCAGCCTGGCCATCCAAGCCGCCCTGAAAGCCGCCACCGATGTGCCGCTGGATTGCGCCGAAGCCTGCGCCGAAGTGGTCCGCATCAGCCAGTTCACGGCGGAACACGGCAACCGCAACGCCGTCAGCGACGCCGGAGTCGCGGTGGAAGTGGCCTACGCCGCCCTCCGTAGCGCCGCGCTCAACGTCTACGTGAACACTGGCGCTATTAAGGACGAGGCGTTCGTGGCCTCCCGCCTGGAACGGCTGGATCGGATATTGGCGGGCCAGCACGACTTGAAGGAAGAGATTTACCAGATCGTTAAAAGCAGGCTGTAGGCGTTGCGGTGGGGCGGTTGTGGTCTGGGCTGGCCCATGCTTCTTGTCCCCTCTCCAGCGGGAGAAGACAGGCGAACACGCACATAGGCACATAGCGCGGTTGCCCCGCCCATAGCGTGGAATTCCGTGCGGGTGGCGGTCGGTCCGGCTATCATTCGCGGCGATATGAATTCCCGAGGAACCCCACCATGAAAGGCCATTCCCTCCCGTACCGCCCATCCAACCGCGTTGTGTTGTTCGCGCTGCTGGCCCTGTCCCCGGCCTGGGTGTCGGCGCAGGATTTCGCACGCGGCCAGGAACTCTTCCAGCAGCATTGCCAAGCCTGCCACGAGGATTTGCACGAAGCCCGGCACCGCCATGTGCGAACCCTGGATGAACTCCGCCAGCGCGTCCAAGGCTGGGCCACGCACACCAACACCGGCTGGCAGAAGGGCGAAGTGGACGACGTGCTGTTCTACCTCAACCAAAGCTTCTACAAGTTTCCCAAACAGCGGCTCTGAGACAGCCGGTTTCATCCAAACCGCGCCATTCTCGGGCGGGTGTTTCGTGGCATAATCGCTGCTTTACGATTCACCCGCCCCGCCGATGACCATCGCGCCTAACCCTTGTCCCGCCCCCACCCGTCAGGCGTGAATCGACAGCTATATTCCGACCGGCATGTTTCCCACCCCCAAAAGCCTATTGACCTACCTCGTGTTGGCGCTGCTCGCCGTGGGCAGTTGGTGGGCCTCCGAAATCTTCATGCCGAAGGATGAGAGTCCCTCGAAGCCGCTCCCCGGCAAGGTGGATTACTATTCGAAGGCCCTGCGCCGCACGGTGATGGACGAAGCCGGGCAACCCAAGGAATTGCTGGTGGCGGACTCGCTGACCCATTACGAGAACGACAACCACAGCGAGCTGAGCCACCCCGTCATGACGCTCTATTCCAAGGAGGGCGGCCCGCCGTGGATCATCGAAGCCGAATCGGCCATGCTGCCCGGCGAGGGCGACGACGTTTATCTCTACGGCGAGGTGCTGATCCGGCGCGAGGCCGACAAGAATGGCCGGACCATCCGCATCGAGACCAGCAACGCCCGGGTCCAGCCGGAGCGGCAATACGCCGAAACGGACGAGTTCGTGCGGATGCTCAGCCCCCCGGACATCATGACCGGCACGGGTGCCCAGGTGTTTTTCGGCGACGATCTCAAATTCACGGTTTTGTCGAATGTGCGAAGAAAGCATGATGTTCAACCGAAAAAATAACCGCCAAGCTCCGGGGCGGCGCCTTTCCCGCGCCCCGCTCTTCGGCGCGTTCCCGTCCGTGGCGCTGGCCTTGCTGTGCGCCCTCGCCCCCCAGCCCGTCCTGGCCCTGGACAGCGACTCCAAGCAGCCCATGTACATCGAGTCCGACACGGCCACCTACGACGAGAAAAAGGGCGAGACCGTCTACACCGGCAGCGTCAAGGCCACCCAGGGCAGCCTTGAGGCCGTGGGCGACAAGATGATCATGTATCAGGTCAACGGCAAGACCGACAAGATCGTGATTTGGGGCAACCCGACCAAGATCAAGCAAACCCCCGAGGGCGGCAAGGAAGACACCCACGGCAAGGGCCAGCGGGCGGAGTATTTCCCCGACACCGGCATCCTGATCCTGTACGAAAAAGCCATGACCTGGGAAGGCCCGGACCCCGCCAAGAGCGAGCATCTGGTCACCAGCGAGCGGATCGAATACGACACCCGCAACGCGCTCTACAAGGCGGGCGGCTCCCATTCCGGCGGCAAGCGGGTCCATGTCACGATCCTGCCCAAAGAAGACGAGTCCGAATAAGCCATGTCGACCCTCACCGCCACCCATCTCGTCAAGCGCTACAACCGGCGGAACGTCGTCGATGGCGTCTCCCTGGACATGAACAGCGGGGAAATCGTCGGCCTGCTCGGCCCCAACGGCGCGGGGAAGACCACCAGCTTCTACATGATCGTCGGGCTGATCGGACCCGACCAGGGCAACATCCGCCTCGACGACCGCGACATCACCCACCTGCCCATGCACGAGCGGGCGCGGCTCGGCATCGGCTACCTGCCGCAGGAGCCGTCGATCTTCCGCAAGCTCAACGTGGCGAACAACCTGCGGGCGGTGCTGGAACTCCGCAAGGGACTCAGCCGGGGTCAGCGCGAACTCATCATTGAAGAACTGCTGGACGAGTTCAACATCAGCCATTTGCGCGACCAGCCCGCCATGGGGCTCTCCGGTGGCGAGCGGCGCCGGGTGGAAATCGCCCGCGCCCTGGCCTGCGAGCCGCGCTTCATTCTGCTGGACGAACCCTTCGCGGGCGTCGATCCCATTTCCATCATCGACATCCAAAAGATCATCGAGCATTTGCGCCGCCGGGGCATCGGCGTCCTCATCACCGAACACAACGTGCGCGAGACCCTGGGGATATGCAACCGGGCCTACATTCTGGCCGGGGGCCGGGTGATCGCGGAAGGCGCGGCGGACGATATTGTCCAAAACAAGGAAGTCCGACAGGTTTACTTGGGAGAAAACTTCTCCCTCTAAAACGCCGCCGTTTTCCTATTGCTATACTGAGGTTAGAATGAATGGGAAATAATGGTATGACCATTGCTTAGCAACGGATTTAGAGCTAGATGAAGCAGACACTGCAACTCCGCCTCGGTCAAAGCCTGACCATGACCCCCCAATTGCAACAGGCCATTAAGCTGTTGCAATTATCCAGTCTGGACTTACAGCAGGAAATCCAGCAGGCGCTGGACTCCAACATGATGCTGGAGACGGCGGACGAGGAAAACACTCATTCGGACCCCGGCGAATTCACCTCTGAAATCTCCACGCCCAGCGAACCCGAACCGGAATTCCGGGAGATCGGCAACCTCGACGCCCCGGCGGACATCCCGCAGGAACTCCCGGTCGATTCGTCCTGGGACGATGTGTACGACAACCTGCAAAGCTTCTCGACCGGCTCGGGCGATTCCGACGGCGACGACTACCTCCTGCACCGCGCCCCCGCCCAAACCCTGCAAGACATGCTGGTCTGGCAGATGGAGCTGACCTCGTTCAGTGAGCGGGATTACGCCGTCGCCACCGCCATCATCGACTCCATCAACGACGACGGCTATTTGACGGGCACCATTGAGGACATCCACCAGGGCCTCACGACGCAAATCCACGATTTGGAATTTGACGAGGTGAGGGCGGTCCTGCACCGGATACAGAACTTCGATCCGCCCGGCGTCGCCGCCGCCGACCTGGCCGACTGCCTGCGCATCCAGTTGCAGCAATTGCCCGAGGACACCCCGTGGCGCAAGCCCGCCTTGGAGTTGGTCACGAAGCACCTCGACCTCTTGGCGAAAAAGGATTTGACCAAGCTGAAGCGGCTGCTCGAACTGTCCGACGAGGATTTGAACGCCATCATCGTCTTGATTCGCAAGCTCGAACCCAAGCCGGGCCGCCAGATCAACACCACCGAATCCCAGTACGTCATCCCCGATGTCTACGTCGTCCGCCAGGGCGACCAATGGACCGTGCAGCTCAACCCGGACATCTCGCCGCGCCTCCGCATCAATCCGTTCTACTCGAACATGATTAAGCGGGCCGATTCCAGTTCGGACAACGTGACCATGAAGAACCACTTGCAGGAAGCCCGCTGGTTCATCAAGAGCCTGCAAAGCCGCAACGAGACCCTGCTCAAAGTGGCCCGCTGCATCGTCGAGCGGCAGAAGGATTTCCTGGACGAGGGCGAGACCGCGATGAAGCCTTTAGTGCTGCGGGACATCGCCGAGGAAGTGGCGATGCACGAATCGACCATTTCCAGGGTCACAACCCAGAAGTACATCCACACCCCGAACGGCGTCTTTGAATTCAAATATTTCTTCTCCAGCCACGTCTCCACCGACGCGGGCGGGGAATGCTCGGCCACGGCCATCAAGGCGTTCCTGCGGGAAATCGTCGAGGCCGAGGATTCCGCCAAGCCCTTGAGCGACGACACGATTGCCAAGATGCTGCAAGGCCGGGGCATCAACGTCGCCCGGCGGACTATCGCGAAATATCGGGAAGCGATGGCGATTCCGCCATCCAATGAGCGCAAGCGCGTTTTTTAAGTGATTTTCCGGCAATCGCCATGCCCAACTCAGATACCCCCAGAAACCCCTCCCCATCCCTCCCCTTATCAGGGGAGGGAGTTCTTAGCCCCCGATGAGGGAGGTGGGGGTTAACAGGTATGCTCTTTTTGTGAAATCGCCTTAATAATCCAACCTTTCGACTTACTGACCAAACCAGGGAGATCACCATGCAACTCAGCATCACCGGCCACCACATCGAAGTGACCGATTCCATGCGGAACTACGTCACCGAGAAATTCGCCAAGTTGAACCGCCACTTCGATCAGGTCATCGACGTTCACGTCATCCTGGAAGTGGAAAAGCTGGCCCAGAAGGCCGAAGCCACCGTCCATGTCAACGGTGCCAACCTGTTCGCCGAGGCCACCGATGAAGACCTGTACGCCGCCATCGACGCGCTGATCGACAAGCTGGACCGGCAGGTTCTCAAGCACAAGGACAAAACCCAAAGTCACTAAAGCATCCATCCACCGGCCCGCCCGCCGGTGGCTCAATCGCCCGTGAACTGAGCCGGGTGGGGTTGAACCATGAAACTTATCATCGTTAGCGGCCTATCCGGCTCGGGTAAAAGCATCGCGCTGGAAACCCTGGAAGATTGCGGTTATTACTGCATCGACAATCTGCCGGTGGGGCTGATCGAATCCTTCATCCGGCAGGCCGTCACCGACGGCCAGCCGGCCTTGCAGAAGGCGGCCATCAGCCTCGACGCCCGCAACCAGACGGGCAGTTTCGCCCAGTTCCCCGCCACGCTGGAATTGGCCAGCCGGTTCGGCATTCAAATCCAAATCCTGTTTCTGCAAGCGGAGTCGGATACCCTGCTCAAGCGCTTCAGCGAGACCCGCCGCAAGCACCCGCTCACCAACGCCGTCCACCCGCTCAGCGAAGCTATCGAGATGGAGCGGAAGCTCCTCGAACCCGTCGCCAGCCGCGCCCATCTGCTCATCGACACTACGTATACGAATGTCCACCAGTTGCGGGAGTTGATCCGCAGCCGGGTGGGCGCCAAGCGCGACCACATGATGTCGCTGTATTTCCTATCCTTCGGCTACAAGAATGGCATCCCGTTGGACACGGATTTCCTGTTCGATGTGCGCTGTCTGCCCAATCCCCACTGGGAACCGGCGCTGCGGCCCAAGACCGGGCGGGACAAGGAAGTGATTGAATTCTTGGAACGCATCCCGGAAGTCCAGAGTTATTTGGATGACACCACCCACTTTCTGCAGCGTTGGGTGCCGCAGTTCGCGGCGGAGAGCCGCACTTATTTGACCGTGGCGATTGGCTGCACCGGCGGGCAACACCGCTCGGTGTATCTGGTGGAGGCGCTGGCGGCGCGGTTTCATTCCGATGCGTATGATTTGCTGGTTCGACATCGGGATTTGCGGTGAGCATGTATATGTACGGTTCCCGCTCGGATATGAATCCCGCCGAGTTGGATGATTCCTACGAAACGGACGAAATACGGGCGTATTTGGCGGACTGCCATGAGCTTGGAATGGTTAATGATCTTGAACGTTGGTATGTCACCGAGGAATGGGCGGCGAAATTCCGGTCGCATCGACAAAAGCTGTTAATTCTCGCCAAGCCAGGTAATCCTTGGGCGCAGTGCCATGTGGCTGGTCTTTACGTGCTGGGTAGTTGCTACACCAGTTACGCGGAGTTTGAAAAGAACTATGAGCGGGATGCTGTGGAAATGACCAATTGGTTGGTCAGGGCAGCTCGCCAAGGGATTGTTATGGCTCTTGATCCTTTAGTGATGGTAGGAGTTGGCCCGGAAGCGGAGCGTGTTCGGGCGATTTTCAATGAGCTATATGAGCAGGTTCCCGACAAGCGCTGTCTGCCCTTGAGGGAAACTTAGCGAAAAGCCTACGGCGTGGCGGTGTTGGAACGGGACAAGGTGTAGGTCGGGCATGTACTCATGCCCGACGGTTCCAGAGGATTTGCCGTGACCTCGCAAGCTAAACCACTATCCGATGCCGAACTTGAAGCTTATGAAGCTCAACGCGACCTAGGTGCTGAGTTATTACAAGCCATCCGAGAAATGAAAGACGGTCAGGGACGGGTCGTATACTCGGAGTCGGCACCCGCCAAGCCCCGCCCCAAACCCACGGTTGAGGAAATCATGGCCATCGCCCACCACTGCGCCTCATTGCGGGTTTTGGATGATCGTAGCGCCGACGAAATCATCGGCTATGACGAAAACGGGATTCCTCGCTAGTTTTGGCCCCGTTGGCTGAGCGGAGTCGAAGCCAACGGAGCCGAAACTAGCGGCCACTGACTATTGATTAGCCCTCCGAATCCATGCACCAAAAACCCGCCCGCCTACTTTTAGCCCTACTCCTAGCCATCGCCCTCCCCCTCCAAGCGGCCAAAAAACCCGCCAAACCCACACCCCCGCCCGAAGCCAAACCCGCCGCCGAGGCCAAAGCCCCGGAAATCAAAGGCGCCAGCCTCGCCATCGCCTACCTGACCCAAGCCGAAGCCAACCCGCCGGTTCAGCCGTTCTTCGATCCGGTCATCACCGACCGGGGCGTGCAAGGTGCCCGGCTCGGCATTCAGGACGGCAACACCACGGGCCGCTTCACCCGCCAGAATTTCACCCTGCACGAAACCACCGTGCCCGCCGATGGCGATGTAGTAGCCGCGTTCAAAGCGCTGGTCGCGGAAGGCAAGCGCCACATCCTGCTCAATCTCCCGGCCCCGCTCATCACCCAACTGGCGGCGCTGCCCGAGGCGCAGAATGTCCTCATCTACGACATCGCCAGCCGCGACGATAACCTCCGCGCCGAAGCCTGCCGCGCCAACACGCTGCACCTCCTGCCCAGCCGCGCCATGCGGGCCGATGCGCTGGCGCAATATTTCTCGAAGAAGCGCTGGCAGAAATGGTTCCTCGCCGTGGGGCCGGATGAAGGTGACAAGCTCCACGCCGAAGCCATCCGCCGCGCCGCCAAGAAGTTCGGCGCCAAGATCGTCACCGACAAGCCCTGGGAACACAGCTTCGACGAGCGCCGCACGCCGGAATCGGAAGTGCCCGTCTTCACCCAGGGCACCGAATACGACGTGGTCATCGTCGCCGACGAGGCCGGACTGTTCGGCGATTATTTTTCCTACCGTACTTGGCAACCCCGGCCCGTAGCGGGCACGCAGGGCTTGGTGCCCACCGCCTGGCACCGCGTCCACGAGAGCTGGGGCGCCCTGCAATTGCAAAACCGCTTCCGGGAACAGGCCGGGCGCTGGATGACCGAGGAAGATTACGGCGCTTGGCTGGCCGTCCGGGCCATCGGCGAATCCGCCACCCGCGCCAAAAGCGTCGAGTTCGATAAGGTCAAAGCCTTCATGCTGGGCGAGGAATTCACCTTGGCGGGCTTCAAGGGCGTGCCGTTGTCGTTCCGCCGCTGGGACCACCAATTGCGTCAGCCAGTGCTGCTCGCCGCCGACCGCTCGTTGGTGGCCGTCGCGCCCATCGAGGGCTATTTGCATCCGAAGAACGAACTGGATACCTTGGGTGCCGACGAGGCCGAATCAAAATGCCGCTTTTAACGCTGTAGGTCGGGCTTAAGCCCGACCTACACAAAATGGTCCAACCCAATCGCCCAATAGAGAAATTCACCATGGCAATCCCCACCAAAAACCTGCTGTTAGCCCTGGCTCTGCTCATCCCCCTCAGCGCCACCGCCGAAACCACCCCGCCGCCCACCGACGCCCCCGGCGGAGCTTGGGGCGAACACGGGCCGGGCCAGATGCAGGCTCGCTTGGATCAATTGCACACTGACTTAAAGCTGACGCCCGCCCAGGAAGCGGACTGGAAAACCTGGATCGGCAAACTCGACCAGGCCAAGCAAGAACGCAAGGAAGCTCGACCCGACCTCCGGGCACTTCGTGAATTGCCCACCCCAGACCGGCTGCAAAAGATGATTGATTTTGGCAAGGCGCGAATCGCGGTAATGGAGGAAACCCTGGCTGCCACCAAGACCTTTTACAACACGCTCACCCCGGAGCAGCGTAAGACCCTTGATGCTACGGCCCTCTTTGGCAACCATGGGGAAAAAGGCGGAAGGCGCGAGGGGATGCGGCGGCCGGGTTTGAAATAAGCCCATCTCACGCATCGCATCGTAGGGTGGGTTAGGCGCACGTTCAGGAATGCTTGATTTCGCTGTTAGATTCGCCGTGCGCCGTAACCCACCACGCTGATTGACAAGGTGGGTTACGGCGCACGGTAATGTGAGAGAAATATCCAATCTTCCATGACGTGCGCCTAACCCACCCCACAAAACTGAATTAACCGATCTTCACCACCCGCCCCGTCGCCGCCGATTCCAGCGCCGCCACGATCACCCGGCAATTGGCCCGCGCATCTTCCAGCGGCAAGCCCGGCGCCTTGTCGTTCAGCACGCAATCGCCGAAATGCTCGATCTCCAGGTTGAAATGATTGGCGGGCGGCAGGCGCTCCTCGGTTTGCCGCCCGTCCTCGGTCCACCAGGAAATGACCGGAACATCGCCCGGCAATTGCCAGACCGTGTGGCACTTCAAGCCGCCCTTGGTGCCGATGATTTCGTATTCCGAGCGGCGGGCGCGCTCGAAGCTGAAATCGAAATGGGCGAACTTCCCCTCCCCGAAATCAATGATGCCGCTGGTGGCGATGTCGGCGCCGCTTTCCACATATTTAGCGATGGCCGTCACCGCGACGGGAGGTTGGTCGAAGAACAGCCGCGCCGAATGGATGGCATAGCAGCCAATATCCCACATCGCGCCGCCGCCTTGCCCCGTGTCCCGCGCCAGCCGGTACATCCGCGCCGGACGCATGGTGAAGGAATAGGTGGAGCGCACCGAGCGGATTTCCCCGATGACGCCGGACGCGACGATTTCCCGCACGCGGGCAAGTTGCGGATGGAAGCGGTACATGAAGCCTTCCATCACCTTGACCTTGTGTTGTTTGGCGGCGGCTTCAATGGCGTCGATGTCCGCCACGCGGAGGGCCATGGGCTTTTCACACAACACATGCTTGCCGCGCTCGATGGCCCGGAGCGTCCATGCGGCGTGTTCCTCGTTGGCGAGCGGCAGGTAGACGGCCTGGATGTCGGCGTCGTCCAGCAGGACTTCGAGATGGTCGTAGGTTTTGACGCCTTTGGCCTCCGGCGCGTATTTCGCCAGGGTCTCGGCGGCGGCACCGGGGCGGCGGCTGGCGATGGCGACGAGTTCGGAATTGGGGGCTTCGACGATGGCGGGCAGGAAGCGCTCGTTGACGCGAGCCGCGCCGAGAATGCCCCAGCGGAGCTTGGTTGGATTGGTCATGGATTCGTCCTTTTGGCGTGTGGCCCGCACGGGTCTGGTGGCGGGATTCGCGGGCGACTTTACCACGGAATACCACCCCCAAACCGGCGGGGAATGGCGCCTAAATCCATGATGTTCATGGTTAAATTCGGCGGTTGAATGACCAGCCCCAAGCCCTGTTCCATAGGGTGGGTGGAGGCGCGCCCCGCCTCAACGGGATGAATGACCCGTCGGCAATTCCCGCAACGCATTGGCGATGGTCCGGCTCAGTCCATTCAAGCACTCGTTGAGAGCGGAGACCATCCTCCCATAGTCGGTGGTGGACGCGGCGGCACGAATCGAGGTGGTGCGGCCAATCAAGGTGTCCTTGTCCCGGCGGATGCTCCATTGCGCGATGAGCAGGGCTTGCCCATCCGGTTCGATGTGGAATTCGAGGATGTTCAGCGGCACCCGGAAATCCACCGCCTGCCCCCGGTCGGCGCTGCTCGCCAACACCTGCCGGGCGGGCACCATGGCTTCCAGGTTGCGGACCAGCACCCGGCTGACGTTGTCGTCCAGCCGCTCCGCCCAGCGGTGGCTTTCATCGACCTTGTAGGCATTGCCGCCCTTGGCCGTGACGATCTGCGAGCGCTCCAGATATTCCGGGATGCGGATCGGCCCGACAGCAATCACCGGCCCGGTGGCTTCATCGCCCGCCGGGGTTGATGCCGCGTGGCGTTCCGGCTCCAACATGAAGTATTCCACGGGCGGGCTTTTGCCCACGCAGCCGCCGAGCAGGAAGAGAATCAACACAAAGCCGAGCGGACGGAGTCGCTGGAATCGCATGGGTGATTTTCCATTCATGATTTGAGGGTGGGACTTGCTTTGGAATAACGGTTCAGCATGTCACGGGTGAACCGAGGCGGCAAGCGGGCGGAGCGGAAAACACAATCAGTGCTTGACTCGGCAGGGCTTTAACGGTTTAATACGCGGCTCATACGGCACGCCCAGGTAGCTCAGTTGGTAGAGCAGGGGACTGAAAATCCCCGTGTCGGTGGTTCGATTCCGCCCCTGGGCACCATAGAATTCAAAGGCTTACACGGTTCTCCCGGTAAGCCTTTTTTCATATCTGAATACCGGAAAAATTTCCTGTCCACCACACAACTTTCTACCTGCCCCTTTTCACGCTTGCCAAACGCAGGCGCAACACTCACCCGTGGACGTGATGCGCGTGCCCCGCGCCGTGCTTATGGTCATAGTCATGGTCATGATGGTGATGGTTGCGCTGGGTGATGTCGCAATACAGCGCGTCCGGGTCGCAGCCCTCGCATTCGATTTGCAAGGTAGCGTGGCCGACGCCGTATTTTTCCGCCGCCAGTTCGCTGATTTCATGCTGCATCAGCGCGGCCCGGCTGACAGGCATGTCGTCGACAACGATGTGGGCCGACAACAGCCGAAGACTCTGGGAAAGGCTCCACACATGCAAATCATGGACGCCGCGCACACCCTCGATTTGCATGAGGTCGCGGACCATCGTACTCATCTCGATGTCGCGGGGCGTGCTTTCCAGCAGAATGTCCACGGTCTCCCGCAGAATCAGCCACGCATTCCAGAGAATCAGCAGGCCAATCAGGATACTGGCAAGGGGATCGAACCAATTCAGCCCCGTCAGCCAGATGCCCACGCCCGCCAAGATGGCACCGAGGGTGGAGAACACATCGCCCAACAGATGCAGGAAGGCGCTGCGCAGGTTCAGATCGCCATGAGCGCCATGGCTCACCAGCCAAGCCGTGAGGAGATTGACGAGCAGCGCCGCCGCGCCCACGCTCATCAGGATGTCGGCGGACACCGGGGTCGGCGTCAGGAACCGTTGATACGCCTCGTAAAAGATGCCTGCGGCGATCAAGGCCAGGGTGGTGGAGTTGACCAGCGCGGCGAGGATGCCGACCCGATGGTAGCCGAAAGTCTTGCCCGAATGGGCTGGCTGGTCGGCCAGACGAAACGCATACCAAGTCAGGGCCAGGGCACCGACATCGGTGAGGTTGTGGGCGGCGTCGGTGAGCAGGGCCAAGCTGTTGGCGAGATAGCCCGCCACCGCCTCAATGATGACGAAACCGAGCGTCACGAACAGAGCCAAGGCCAGCCGAACCTGGGTTTGTTGGCCGGGTGGGGGGAAATGAACGTGGTTATGGCCTGCCACGGGTTCTCACCTGCTGTTGCTAATGGCTGGGGGGAGGGGCGTCAGGACGGGACATGCCTCGCGTGGATTCCGCCCTTTGGCGCAATACTATCATTGCTTGATGGACAGGCGGCGGGAGGGCAGGACCACCAGCCAACATCCGCATCAAGGTATCCACGGTCGTGAAATTTGGGATGCGTTGCGCATCGCCATCCCTCATTGATCCATCTCCGCCCGCCGCATGACGGGCGGACAAACAAAAAGGGGTTGCGGTAAAAACCACAACCCCTTTTCTCATCTGCTGATTTGGCGTGCCCGGCGGGACTCGAACCCACGACCTCTGGCTTCGGAGGCCAGCACTCTATCCAACTGAGCTACGGGCACGTAGGCGGCGAAGTATAGCGTAGTCAGGGACCATTTAACAGACTACGGATATTCGCCAAATGGGCCATACCGCGCTCCTTCTTCGTTTCCGGGTCTAGCGCCTTGCGGGCGGTCCATTCCAGCTCATCCTCCGGCAACTCGCTCAGGAAGCGGCTGGGCTGGCATTCCACAATATCGCCATGGCGTTTGCGGTGGGTGCAATAGCTCAAAGTCAATAGCCGTTGCGCCCGCGTGATGCCCACATAGGCCAAGCGGCGTTCCTCTTCCACGCTGCCCTCGTCGATGCTGGTCTGGTGCGGCAGGATGTTTTCCTCCACACCGACCAGATACACATAGGGAAACTCCAAGCCCTTCGCCGCGTGCAAGGTCATCAGGTGAACCCGGTCGCTGGTGTTCCCCTCCTCGTTGCGGTCGAGGATGTCCAGCAGCATGATCCGGGCGACGACTTCGGCTAGGCTCTTTTCCTTGGTCTCGTCGTCTTGCGTGGCGATGCGCTTGAGCCAGTCCAGCAACTCCCGCACTTGGCCCATCTTGCGGCGGGCGGCGT
>NZ_JBTEKS010000081.1:0-14320 GCF_054333355.1 Methylomagnum sp.
GGGGAGCCACGGTCGGGGACGCCCTGCGCCATGTCGAGGCGCTGGAATTTTTATTCGATCTGGAAACCCGTCTGCACGGAGTCAAACCCTTATGAGCCTTTTAAGCATCCATTCCGCCACCCGGCCCGAAGAGGCCGAAATCATCCGTGACCCGGAGCAAATCGCGGAAAGACTGTGGGAGATCGACGTCCTCCTGGAATGCTGGACCGCCGCCCAAGAATTCGCGCCGGACGCCGACATGGACACGGTGATCGCCGCCTATCAGAAATCCATTGACCATCTGATTGACCGCTACGAGTTCAACACGGTGGATGTGGTCAGCCTGCGCCCGGATCATCCGCAAAAGGCCGAGCTGCGCGCCAAGTTCCTGAGCGAGCACACCCACGACGAGTTCGAGATGCGTTTCTTCGTGGAAGGCAAAGGCATCTTCTACCTGCATGCCGACGACAAGGTGTACGTCGTGCTGTGCGAACAGGGCGACCTCATCAGCGTGCCTGCCATGACCCGGCATTGGTTCGACATGGGCGAAACCCCCAGCTTCAAGTGCATCCGCTTCTTCACCACGCCGGAGGGCTGGGTCGCGTCGTTCACCGGCGACGACATCGCCGCCCGCTTCCCCACGTTCGATCAATTCCTCGCCAGCCACGCCGCATGATTCAAGCGATTCTTACCGACATCGAGGGCACCACCTCGTCTTTATCCTTCGTCAAGGAGGTGCTGTTCCCCTATGCCCGCGAACGCCTCCCGGCGTTCGTGGCGGCGCGGGCCAATGACCCGGAGGTCGCCCGCCTGCTGGCCGAAGTGGGCGAACTGGCCGGCGCGACCTTAAGCACTGACGAGGCGGTGGCGCAGCTTATCCAATGGATCGACGAGGACCGCAAGGCCACGCCGCTCAAGGCGCTGCAAGGGATGATCTGGGAGCAAGGCTATCGGAACGGCGATTTCCACGGCCACATCTACGAGGACGCCGTGCGGAAGCTGCGCGAGTGGAAAGCGGCGGGGCTGGGGCTGTATGTGTTCTCGTCCGGCTCGGTCCACGCCCAGACATTGCTGTTCGCCCACACCGAATACGGCGACCTGACGCCGCTGTTCTCGGGCTATTTCGACACCCGCGTCGGTCCCAAGCAACAGCCCGAGTCGTATCACGAGATTGCGCGGCAAATCGGATTCGCGCCCGAAACGGTGCTATTTTTGTCCGATATTGAGGCGGAATTGGACGCCGCCCGTAGCGCTGGCTTCCGCACCTGCAAATTGGTGAGGTCGCCGCCCCCCGTCGGACCCGGAACCCATCCCGAAACCGGGGATTTCGACGGCATCAATGTTTCCGATTAGAAAATAATAAATTCTCCTATCGAAAACTTTCTTTTTCGCTTCCCGGCCAAGCCCTTAACTCAGTGCGATTCCGGGAGGCACACCCAATCAATGGCACATATCGTGCTAATAAATTCAGCGCATTAAAGGGTTGATCCGACTCCACTTTAGCAAGTAAAGTGCGAGCCTTCGGCAAGGGAAATATTTCCCGCCCCGGCATCGAAAAATTCCCCGCCCGCGCCCGCCGGTTTGGGTAAGAAGGACTCACGGGAAATTCCTCGATGCTTACGCGAAGACCTAGTTCACTCTTATTGAAGAGGCCTGAGCCTATGAGCAGAGACCAGCACTCCATTGTCAAGCATCCGTCTGATTTCAATTCTCCCGGCATTTCCCGCCGATCCTTCCTCGCCCGAGCTGGCCTCGCCGCCGTAGGCACCTTGCTTCTCCCCTCCGCCGAAGCCATCGGCAAGACCTTCAGCCGGGAGCGCACCCTCTCCCTGCACAACGTCAACACCGACGAGGAACTGAACATCGTGTGCTGCCCGGAGCAGTATTACGACCGGGGAATGATCCAGCGCTTCAACACCTTCCTGCGCGACCACCACGCCGACGAAGTCCGCGCCATGGACCCCGCCCTGATCGACCTGCTGTACGCCATTTCCGCCTTCACTGGCAGCACCGGCACCATCAAGATCATCTCGGGCTACCGCTCGCCGGAAACCAATAGCTGGCTGCGCAAGATGAGCCACGGCGTCGCCGAACACAGCATGCACATCGAGGGCAAGGCCATCGACATCCGCATGTCCGACGTGAGCGTACACACCATCCGCCAGGTAGCGCTCGCGCTCCAACAGGGTGGCGTCGGCTATTATCCGCGCCGCGATTTCGTGCATATCGACACCGGCAGCATCCGTTCCTGGTAAGCGTTTCGCCCCCCGGCCCGATTGGCCGGGAGCGGATTGAAACAAACAAACCTGATAAGCTTCCCGCTTGGGCGGCGGTTCCTTCCCGCCGCACTATCAGTGCGTTCCCGCACCCAATCAAATTTTCTTCCCCTTTCCCACACTCGGCCAACGCGCTGAGAGAGAGTCCCACCATGAATATCGACGCAGACGGCAACATGGAGTTGACCGCCGAGGAAAACCAAGCCTTGATGGACCAGTTGGAAATCGCCGCCGGCGATTATGACGACCCGCCCGTGGAGATCGAATGCACCGCCATGGAGGACGGCGCGGCGACCTTCAAGGCGACCAACACCAAGACCGGCAAGGAAGTGGTGATGGTGTTTGATTTCATGGAAGACGAGGACGGCGACGAGGAATGATTCCCGGATAGACCGGCTCGGTTTTTGAAACCAAGTCGGCCTAATTCCCCGTAAAACAGAAAGGCCGCCCGCGCTCCCATCTGGACGCGCGGGCGGCCTTTAGATTTTGTAGGTTGGGGTGAGGAACGAACCCCAACGGTTTTGGGGTGGGGTGTGTTGGGGTTCGTCTCACCCCAACCTACCTGAAAAACCCTGTTAGCTGGGTTTGGCGGCTGGGGCTTCCCGGCCCCGAAGCCATCACCCCATCAACAACCGGCCATCAAGCCGGATACGGGAAGCCCTTCGCCAGCAAGGCTTGCAGCGTCTGGTCGTGGCCGTAGATGTCCTGGTAGAAGCTGACCCGTCCGTCCTTGTCCGCCATCACGGTGGAGTAATAGATGTACACCGGGATCGGCTTCTTCAGCGTGACCACCTTCTGATTCTCCGCGTTCATGGCGGCTTCGATCTTCTCCCGCGTCCACTCGGTCTGCTCCGCCAGCACCCATTCCGCCAGCTTGGTCGGATCTTGCACCCGGATGCAGCCATGGCTGAAATCCCGCCGGGTCCGCTGGAACAGAGCCTTATTGGGCGTGCTGTGCAGATAGACGTTGTTGTTGTTGGGGAAGGTGAACTTCACCAAGCCCAGGGCGTTCTTCTCGCCCGGCTTCTGGCGGATGCGGAGGGCGCCGCTGGCCAGCGCATCGGCAATATCGCCATCGTAACCAGCACTCGCCCCGCGCCCCGAGACAATCTCCATGTTGTTGCGGGCCAGATAGCCCGGATTCCGGCGCAACGCGGGCACCAATTCCTTGACCGCGATGGTGGGCGGCACATTCCAATAGGGGTGGAAGGTGACGTAGGTCATGTCCGAATGGAAAATCGGCGTGTTGTGCCCGTCCTCCGCCTCGCCCACGATGACGTTCATCTGCAAGTCGTGGTGGCCGAAGCCCTCCCCGGACCGCGAACCATAAAGCTGGAACGACGGGATGTTGACGAACAGATACAGCCCCTTGACGTCATCGGGCAGCCAGCGCAGCCGCTCCAAGCCAAGCTGAATCTGCTTGACCCGCTCCGCCGGCGGCACATTGAGCGCCGCGACGGTGCCTTTGCCGATGACGCCATCGGTGCCCAGGCCATGGCGCTGCTGGAAGGATTTCATCGCCGCCACCAACTCGGCGTCATAAGCCTCCGGGTTCTCCGCGCCCGGCGCGACCTGCGGCAAGTCGCCCAGCGCCGCCAAGTAGCGCCGCACCGCCGGAATATCCTTGTGGTGCCCGCCGGGGCCGAATTTGGGCGGAAACGATACCGACAGCGCAGGCGTGTCTTTCGCGAGCGCACGGTAGCGGACCAAGGCTTCCTTGAGCGATTTATAAACCGGCAGCGTCGGCTCCATGCCATTCACCAGCGCCTTGGGGCTGTCGCTCTGGGCGATTTTCTGCACCAGATTGGGCAGGTCCACCTTCTTGGGTTCGATGCTCAGCCCGAAGTTCGCGTTGCGCGGATTGACGCGGCCCAGATAAAGATTGGAGAGATAGCGCATCGCCGACAGGCTCAACGCCGTGTCGAAGCTGGCGATTTCGCGGGGGGTGGGCGTGATGACCAGTTCCGGCGCGGCCAGCCATTTCCGTAACGGCTCGGCGTCGTAATCGGCGGCGCTCAAGCCTTGGTCGTCCGCTTCCGCCAAGCTCTCGATCATCGCCACGGCTTGCGCGGTGGGATAGCCCTCCTTGACCCACAGCGGCTCCAGGCCGTTCTGTTTATAGAGCTGATCCAGTTGCGCCTGGAAGTCGGGGAAGCTGCCCCAACGCAGCCGGGGATTCACCCCGTCCCGCAACAGGCTTTGAATATGGGTGGAGGGTGTGTCGGAAATGGGTTCCTGTGCCCACGCCTCGGCGGCGAACAGCACAAGCACCCAAAAAACGAGCCGAACAAGGCCCGCAAGCTGTGAATTGATTTTTGTCATCGAAGATTTCCGGCAGGCAATCGAGGCGCTTTGAGCGCCTTCAAAATAAGAATACGGAGTACGAATCGGCTGCGAAGTATAACGCCTAACGCCCGGCGTTCGGCCCCCATGGTTTGCCCCCGATAATATCCTAGTGCTTTACTTGGGATTTAAACAGGACTAGACTGGTACTCAATAGAGAGGTGTTCCATGCTGCGCATCAGCAAACTGACCGACTACGCCATCATCGTCCTGGGCCAAATGGCCCGGCATCCCCAGCAAACCTTCGCCGCGACCGAATTGGCGGAGTCAGCGGGCGTGGCCGTGCCCACGGTCAGCAAGGTCTTGAAAGCGCTGACCCGCGCCCAAGTGCTCACCTCCACCCGGGGCGCGAAGGGCGGCTACCAGTTGGCGAACCCGCCGGAGCGCACCACGGTGGCCAGCATCATCTTCGCGCTCGAAGGCCCGATTGCCCTCACCGAATGCGGACTTGAGCAGGATTCTTGCCAGCAATCGTCCTCCTGCCACACGCGGGGCCACTGGAACATCATTACCCGGGCCATCAACACCGCCTTGGAATCGGTCACGCTGGCCGACATGGCAACGCCGATGACGCAGACCCCGGACGAGATTCACATCCCTCTCAGCCAAATCACCGTACAGCCGAAACGATTCGCGGAGTAAAACTCATGGCCGCCACAGCCGAAGCACTCGACAAGATCATCCACAAGGAATACGCGCCGGGTTTCGTCACCGACCTGGAATCCGACACCCTCCCGCCCGGTTTGAACGAGGACGTGATCCGCGTCATTTCCGCCAAGAAGAACGAACCGGACTGGATGCTGCAATGGCGGCTGGAAGCCTACCGGCACTGGCTGACCATGACCGAACCCAAATGGGCTTATGTGAATTACGAGCCGGTCGATTACCAGAGCATCAGCTATTACTCGGCCCCGAAAACCAAGGAAGGCCCGAAAAGCCTGAACGAGGTGGACCCGAAGCTTTTGGAAACCTATAAGAAGCTGGGCATTCCTTTATATGAGCAGGAACGCCTGGCCGGGGTCGCGGTGGACGCGGTGTTCGACAGCGTGTCGGTCGCCACCACCTTCAAGGACAAGCTGGCGGCGGCGGGCGTGATTTTCTGTTCCATGTCGGAAGCCATCCAGAAGCATCCCGATTTGGTCCGGCAATATCTCGGCAGCGTGGTCCCGACCGGCGACAACTTCTTCGCGGCGCTTAACTCGGCGGTGTTCACCGACGGCTCGTTCGTGTTCATCCCCAAGGGCGTCCGCTGCCCGATGGAGCTGTCCACCTACTTCCGCATCAACGCCGCCAAAACCGGCCAGTTCGAGCGCACCCTGATCGTCGCGGAAGAAGGCAGCCACGTCAGCTATCTCGAAGGCTGCACCGCGCCCATGCGCGACGAAAACCAATTGCACGCCGCCGTGGTGGAATTGGTCGCCCTGGATAACGCGCAAATCAAATATTCCACCGTGCAAAACTGGTATCCCGGCGACGAGGAAGGCCGGGGCGGTATTTATAACTTCGTCACCAAGCGCGGTGATTGCAGGGGTTATAAGTCGAAGATTTCCTGGACTCAGGTGGAAACCGGCTCGGCCATTACCTGGAAATACCCAAGTTGCATACTGCGTGGCGATGAATCGGTAGGCGAGTTTTATTCCGTGGCTGTGACCAATCATTGCCAGCAAGCGGATACCGGCACCAAGATGGTCCATATCGGCAAGAACACCACCAGCACGATTATCTCCAAGGGTATTTCCGCCGGACGGGCGCAGAATAGTTACCGGGGCTTGGTGAAGATTTTGAAAAGTGCCGAGAATGCCCGCAATTACACCCAGTGTGATTCGCTGCTCATCGGCGATAAATGCGGGGCGCATACGTTTCCGTATATCGAGGTTAAGCAGCCGACGGCTAGGCTGGAACATGAGGCCACCACCTCGAAAATCAGCGATGACCAGCTTTTCTTCTGCCAGCAGCGGGGCTTATCCGCCGAGGATGCGGTGTCGATGATCGTGAATGGCTTCTGTAAGCAGGTATTCAAGGAACTGCCGATGGAATTCGCGGTGGAGGCGCAGGCGTTGTTGGGGATTAGTTTGGAAGGCAGTGTGGGTTAGCTATCTTTATCCTGCAAGCGGAACTGATAATTATGAAAAAGGTTCAATACCAAGTAAAAAGCGGAAAAAATACTGGGATTATATTGACCCCTCATTTCTATGAGGGTGGTTATTACTTGGCACACAAGACAAACTCCCGGAATGACCCAGGGGGTATTCGTGTTAAGACAGAAAGCGAACTCATAGACTTAGTAGAACGAGGCTATCACGTACGCATGAGTAATCTCGAATACAAACATCCTTCATCAACGGTGAAGCCTGAAATTATAGAATAGCCTAAATTAGCTATGCCTAAACTCTACGAATATTTCGGCTTAATTGTTCTGTTCTATTCAAACGAACACGAGCCAATTCACGTCCACGGCAAATATCAGGACCGGGAAAGCAAAGCGGAAATCATCATCGTCGAGGGAGAAATCAAGGAAATCCGAATTACCCCCGTGCGCGGGCGGCGTCCATTGGAAGGCAATGCGCTACGGGATTTCGAAATCTTAGTCCGGAATTTTTCCGCCGAGATTGTGCAAAAGTGGGTTGACTACTTCGTTTATCACAAACATATCAGTGCCGTAAAAATTCAACGGAAACTTACCGATGAACGCTGAAGAATTAGTTATAGACATAGAAAACGCGAAATATGTCGGAGATTATCGACTAGAACTTTCGTTTTCCGACGGTATTACACGAGTCGTGGATTTCAGTTCGTTTCTAGGTCGCTCTTCCCATCCCGACATTCGCAAATATCTCAATAAAGAACTATTTAGCCAGTTCACCATCGAGAATGGTGACCTGATGTGGGGAGATTATGACCTGTGTTTCCCCATCGCCGACTTATACGACGGCACGATTTAAATTTTAGGAATCAACCATGCTAACCATCACCAACCTCCAAGCCAAAGTCGAAGACAAACCCATCCTAAAAGGCATCAGCCTGGATGTAAAACCGGGCGAAGTCCACGCCATCATGGGACCGAACGGCTCGGGGAAAAGCACCCTGGCCCATGTTTTGGCCGGTCGTCCGGGTTATGAAATTACCGGCGGCAGCGCGATTTTCAAGGATCAGAATCTCCTCGACATGAAACCCGAGGAACGCGCCCGCGCCGGGGTATTCCTGGCCTTTCAATACCCGGTTGAAATCCCCGGCGTCAGCAATATCTATTTGCTGAAAGCCGCCCTCAACGCCATCCGCAAATCCCGTGGCGATAGCGAAGTGGACGCCATGGATTTTCTGCAACTGGTCAAAGGCAAAATCCGCGCTTTAGGGCTGGACGAACAATTCCTTTACCGGGGCATTAACGAAGGCTTTTCCGGCGGCGAAAAGAAGCGCAACGAAATCCTGCAAATGGCGGTATTGGAACCCAGCCTTTGTATCCTCGATGAAACCGACTCGGGACTCGACATCGACGCCCTCAAAATCGTCGCCGACGGGGTGAATTCCCTGCGTTCGCCGGATCGCTCCTTCATCCTGGTCACGCACTATCAACGCCTGCTCGACTACATCAGGCCCGACGTGGTGCATGTGCTGGCCCATGGCCGCATCGTCAAATCCGGCGGGCCGGAACTGGCGCTGGAATTGGAAGCGCGGGGCTACGGCTGGATCGACCAGTCCGCCGCCGCCGCCAGCGCCGCTTAATCCGGGAGTATCCGCATGAGTTACGCCGAACAATTCCGCGACCTCGCCCCGATTCTGCCGGGCCAGGATTTGCCCTGGCTGCAAGCCCTGCGCCGCGAGGCGTCGGAGCGTTTCGCCGTCGGTGGTTTTCCGTCGCCCCGCGAGGAGGAGTGGAAATACACCAACGTCGTTGCCCTAGAGAAAAAGCTGTTCAAGCCCGCCAGCGGCGCGGAGTCCGGCCCGGTCGATATGGATCTGATCGAGCGCTACCGTTTGAACGACGCTATTTCCTTGGTCTTCGTGGACGGCATTTACCAAGAAACATGGTCGGACCTGGGTGGACTGCCCGACGGCGTTGTTGTGGCGTCTTTGGTGGACGCGTTGGAACGCTGCCCCGAACGGGTAGAAGCCCATTTCAACCGGATCGCGGCGCGGGAAGAACATGGCTTCACGGCCTTCACCACGGCCTATTTCCGGGATGGCTTGTTCGTCCACGTCCCCGCCGGGCGGGTACTGACCAAGCCGCTGCAAATGCTGCATATCTCGACCCGTGCCGATGGGCTGTCCGCGCTGCGCCATCTGATTGTGCTGGACCGCAACGCCGAGGCACAAGTGGTGGAAACCTATGTGGGCGTGGCGGGTGTCGGTTATCTCACCGCCGCCGTGACCGAACTCAGCCTGGGCGAAAACGCCGGGCTGGAGCATTACAAGCTGCAAGCCGAGACCGACAAGGGCTACCACTTCGGCGGCGTGTATGCCGAGCAGGCCCGCTCCGCCCGGTTGCGCCAGCACAACGCGGCCTTCGGCGGCTTGCTGGCCCGCACCGAGATTCATAGCGAACTTAGGTTAGGCGCGGAATGCGAACTGGACGGGCTGTTCCTGGCTTCGGGCCGCCGTCACCTCGACACCCACACGATAGTCCGCCACGCCGCGCCCAATGCCACCACGCGGGAAACCTATCGCGGCATCGCCTCCGGGCGGGGGCGCGGGGTGTTTTCCGGGCGCATCGTGGTGGAGAAGGATGCCCAGAAGACCGACGCCGAGATGAGCAGCCGCAACCTGCTGTTGTCCGACGACGCCGAGATCGACAGCAAGCCGCAATTGGAAATCCACGCCGACGACGTGAAATGCGCCCACGGCGTCACCGTCGGCCAGTTGGACGCCAACGCGGTGTTCTACCTGGAATCGCGCGGCATCGACGAGGCGTCCGCCCGCAACATGCTGACCTTCGCCTTCGCCAATGAACTGGTGGACAAAATCCGGCTGGATGGATTGAAAGAATTGGTCCGGGCCGAATTACTCGCCGCTTTACCACAATCCGATATACGGGGAGATTGGCTATGAATACCGCCACCGCCCGCCAAATCAAGCACCCGCCGCGACCGGGTTTCGGAGACGCCATGAACATCATTGAAATGCCAGACACCCGGTTGCGGATGGTCGATCCCGGCTACGACCTCGCCTCGATCCGGGAGGATTTCCCCATCCTCAAGCAGACCATCCACGGCAAGCCGCTGGTTTACCTGGACAACGCCGCCTCCACGCAAAAGCCACGGGCCGTCATCGACAGCATCCGCAAGGTCTACGAGGAGGACTATTCCAACGTGCATCGCGGCGTGCATTCCCTCAGTCAGCGCTGCACCGAGCTATTCGAGGGCGCACGGGAGAAGGTCCAGCATTTCCTGAACGCCAAGCACAGCCACGAGATTATCTTTGTGCGCGGTGCGACCGAGGCCATTAACCTCGTAGCGCAGAGCTATGGCCGCAGCAAGATCGGCGCGGGTGATGAAATCCTCATCACCGCCATGGAGCATCATTCCAACATCGTGCCCTGGCAAATGTTGTGCGAGCAAACCGGGGCGGTGTTGAAAGTTGCGCCCATGGACAAGCAGGGCGAGTTGCTGATGGACGAATTCGCCGCGCTCCTATCTGACCGCACCAAGCTGGTGGCGGTGGTCCACATGTCCAACGCCCTCGGCACCATCAACCCGATCAAGCAAATCATCGACCTGGCCCACGCTCGCGGCGTGCCGGTGCTGGTGGATGGCGCTCAATCGGCCCCGCATCTGGCGGTGGATGTGCAAGCGCTGGACTGCGATTTCTACGCGCTATCCGGCCACAAGCTGTACGGGCCGTCCGGCATCGGCGTGTTGTACGGCAAGGAAAGTCTGCTGAAAGCCATGCCGCCTTACCAGGGTGGCGGCGACATGATCCGCCGGGTGACGTTCGAGAAGAGCGAGTACAACGCCCTGCCCTACAAGTTCGAGGCGGGCACGCCGAACATCGCCGACACCATCGCTTTCGGCACGGCGCTGGATTATGTGCAGGCCATCGGTTTGGACGCCATCGCCGCCCACGAACATCGGCTGCTGGATTACGCCACCCAACGGGCGGCGCACGTTCCCGGCCTGAATCTGGTCGGCACGGCGGCGAACAAGGGCGCGATTCTGTCCTTCACGCTGGACCGCATCCATCCGCACGACATCGGCACCATCCTCGACCACTTCGGCATCGCCATCCGCGCCGGGCATCATTGCGCCATGCCGGTGATGGATTTCTACGGGGTTCCGGCCACGGCTCGGGCTTCGTTCGGGCTGTACAATACCTTCGAGGAAGTTGATATTTTGATGGATGGCATCCGCCAAGTAATTGAAATTTTTGGGTAAATAAACCCCTCCCCGGCCCTCCCCTTATCAGGGGAGGGAGAAATCCCCCCTTATCACGGACGCTCTTAAAGCCCCCCTGATAAGGGGGGTTGGGGGGTTAAAACTCTCTGGAATACAAACCATGCTTGACCAAATCCGCGACCTCTACCAAGAAGTGGTGTTCGACCACAACCGCAACCCCCGCAATTTCCGGGTGATGGACGACGCCAACCGCAAGATCGAAGGCTTCAACCCGCTGTGCGGCGACCGCATCACGCTGTACGTGAAGGTCAACGACGGCGGTGTCATTGAGGACGTGAGTTTTCAGGGTTCCGGCTGCGCCATTTCCACCGCGTCGGCCTCGCTGATGACCGAGATCGTCCGGGGCCAAACCGAGCAGGAAGCGGAGCAGTTGTTCGAAACTTTCCACCGCGTCACCACCGGCAAGGATGGCGACGCGGTGAATCTAGAGGAAATCGGCAAGCTGGCGGTGCTGGCGGGCGTCAGGGCTTATCCGGCGCGGGTCAAGTGCGCGACGCTGGCTTGGCATTCGTTGCAGGCGGCGCTTAAAAACGAAGGCGAGACGATCAGCACGGAGTGATACCAATGTCCGAATGGATCGACGCAACCCGCGAAGGCAGCCTAGCCGATGGTGAACATATTGTGGTGGATATGGACGGCGTGAAGGTCGCGGTATTCCGCGTCGAAGGCCAGTATTACGCCATCGAGGACAAATGCACCCACGACGGCGCGGAAATCGCCAGCGGGCGCTTAGAGGGCTGCGAGATTATCTGCCCCCGGCATGGGGCGCGGTTTTGCTTGAAAACCGGGAAAGTATTGAAGCCGCCAGCTTATGAAGATATTGCGACCTATCAGGTGCGGGTGACGGAGGGACGGGTATGGGTTCGGGAGGGGTAATCTTTCCGGCCATGCCTAAACGCGGGATGAGGAAGGCTTGGCGCGAGAAGCAGCCAGAGTCATGCGGGTGAAGGATAGGGTCTGCTCACAAATCTGGCCGAGATAAGGCCGGGGAGGCTGGTTCCTGCCCTCGATCAACAACTCGCTGTTGACCCGGAACACCCTCGGCGGCACCACCAACTCGGGATCGTGGCGAAGGATACGGTCGGCGGGCAGCAACAAGCCCTTGCCCTTGCCGGTGCCGTCGGACAGGCGGATGTCCACCACCTCGGCGTTGGGCGACAACAGCTTGATGCCGAAGCGCACGCCGGTCTCCTCCCGTCTCAGCCAGCGCACCGTGCCCAGGAACATGGAGCCGCCATCCTCAACGATGCCGATGGGCACCCCGATTTGCAGATCGACGCAGCCCGCCCCGGTAATCAACACGCAATAGCCGTGAGGGCTGGTGTTGACCAAGGCGCCGCTCAGGGCTTGGCCCTTGGGAACCAGCGCGGGGTCGGGTGCCGCCGCCGGGGGATCATTCAAATAGTTCCACTCGTCCAACACGATCCGCTCGGAGAAAGTGTCATGTTTGCTGGATTCGAGCGGCACGAGTTCGTAGCGGCTGCGCTTGGTCCAGTCAATCGGGCTGAGATTGTCCAAGGGCATGTCCGAATGGAAAGCGCCGCCGCGCCCGCCCGTGGAGGACAAGGCGTCAATGATGTCGGACAGGCCAATGAACAGGCCGCATTCGTGGTTGGTCTGCAAGCGGCTGGACTTCCGGTTCTTCCCCCCGCACAGGCTTTTCGCCAGAACGGTCTGGATATGCCGGTTGTGGGCGTCGCCAAAATGATTGCCCTTGACCGGCAGCGGGTCCTTCAGCAAGGCGGACACCAAATCCCCCGTGCCGAAGAATCGGTCGGCGGGATTCACCTTGCACTCGTCCGGGCAGGTGATCGGGGCGCGGTCATCGTCCAGGCTGAAATAGAACCGGCCCGGCTCACGGTCCGGCGGCAGACGCTGTTCCAAGCTCACGGCGTCCGCCAAGGTTCCCAGTATGCCGAAGACATGCCGCATGTCCCGTGGCCTAAACCGCCCGCCGCCCCCCAGGGCGAATAGCAATATCCGCTTGAAGGTGCCCCGCACGGTCTTGCAGGCCGGTGGCTCATCCTGATTGTCCACGGCGCGGGAGATCACGCCGAACTCCTCGGCTTGGCGGTAAACCCGGTAGACCGCCGGCCAGAACCCCGCCTCCGGCTCCTTGTAAAGCTGCGCCATGCTAAGGAGATATTGCCCCCAGTGCCGCAGAGAGTGGTACGAAGCCTGGCACAGCTCCTCCCGTTGCCACAGGCTGCCCAGCAAGCGCTTGGCGGGGCACGCCAATGAGTAGGCGACCGCCATCTCCCGGTACAAGGCCGCGCCCAGTTCGGCGCTGCGCACGGTGGGAAGCTGGGGCATGGAGGTGGACAGCAGGGGCTTTTCCGTCCGCTCCACCAACATCGAAACGTATGGCTCCAGCACATCGGCCATGCCAAAGCGGATGGACGGCTTAAGATGGACGCTGGCGTTGAAGGTCCGCAAGGCTCTGAGCAAGGCAGCGAGGCAGTAGGCGGTATTGGTGAAGGGAAGCTCCGCCAACCACTCCCGCAAGGCGTTGGGCGTGGCATCGGGCAGGGGGATGGGAGCCTCGGGCTTTTCGATGCGAGCCATCATTGGGGTATGCGCGGATAAATTGCCCAACGCTTGGTTCCTCTTAATCTGTAATGACTTCCAAATCCACGCCGAGGAATATTGATAGAAAAACTAGGCAAACGGTATGAATTCCGGGACAACACCGAAGCAGGCGTTCCTCTGGAATGGCACGTTCTTTTTGATGCCCCGAATAGTCATTATTCACCAATTATACAAAAGCGTGACATTTACATGGATGAATGATCCCGTAAAGCCAAATACCGGGCAAGGCATTTTACCTGGGCAAAAAGGTGATTATTCACTTGGATTTACCCCCCGATTTGCGCTAGGTAGACGGCGCGTCGATCCTGAGGACCAGAAAGCATCCCCGCTAGAAGGAAGGTTTCAAATATCAAAAAACAACAAAACCATTGATCTCACAAAATTTATCCTAAGCCATCCATCGCGCTTAATTTCAGACTCCAAGGTATTACCGCCTGATAGTCTTTATTTTCCTACGGATAAAACAACTGGAAGCGCCGGGGATAATAACAACCAATGGTGCTAGTTCATCTTGGCGGGGCCATGGGCTGGGACTACAGTGGCCGGTGTTCGACCAAAAACACGCTAGCCACCGAGGTTCCAGCCATGACCGACGAAGACTTCATCATCGACCTGTTCTGCCGAGTAGACGACCGGATGAAGGAGGTTCCACAGCATTCCCAAGCGGCGCTCTGGCCCAGCGAGGTCGTCACGCTCGGGTTGTTGTTCGCGATCAAGGGGGTGGGCGAGCGGGCCTTCCACCGC